>NZ_AMFQ01000009.1:0-95587 GCF_000335555.1 Acinetobacter sp. WC-743
TTTGGACAACCGAACTCTATTTTTAAACGTTTTAATCGCTGGTCAAGTAGTGGTAAGTTACTCACTATATTCAAATTATTATCACTGAATACAGATATGGAATGGCTATTCATCGATGGTTCCCATATTCGCGCTCATCAACATTCAGCGGGTATCGCTGATCAGGCAATCTCTAAAAGTGCAGGAGGAAACTCCTCCAAAATACATTTAGTTGTAGATTCAAATGGGAATCCTATTGATTTCATTATTACTGATGGAACCACACATGATGTTAAGGTCGCACCTGATTTAATTTCAAAACTCGATTTAAATGAGGTAGAGGTTGTATGTGCAGATAAAGGTTACGATTCAGAGCCATTAAGACAGCAGATTAGAGCAACTGGAACAAAAGCGAATATACCTAAAAAATCCAATAGCCAATCAAACAATGACCATATGGATTGGTATTTATATAAAATCAGGCACTTAGTAGAAAACATGTTCTGTAGATTAAAGCAATTTCGAGGAATAGCCACACGATATGACAAGTTAAAACGGAACTATGAAAGTTCTGTTGCATTAGCTTGCATATTTTTATGGCTCCCCTTGTAGGTTAAATTATGGACCATAAATGTCAACAGACCCTAATAGATTTATATTAAAAATATTGTAATGAGATGGTTTGTTGATATTGAAGTGAGAATTACTATTGATTTAGAGTACTTTAGATTTGAAAAACTATTCAAGTACAAAAAAGAAAACCCCATCATCCTGATGGGGTTTTCTTCGTATTGGTGTGTTAGATCTGACTCCTGTCGAATCTCACGTTCCTGATGCTCAGACGTTTTGTTATTATTGTTTTGTCTGGGAAACTTCCTGTTCCCGATAACGATAGAATAGGTGAATTTACAGCAGCCGTATATTCGCTAAATTCGGCAGGGGTTGTAGGTAAATGCTTACATCGAATGGATTAGAAAATTGCTGTTAACAATATAAAATAGTTCAATACTGTCTTTTCTTTACAATAAATAAAACATCAAAGTATTGAGGAACAAGAAATGGAAGCGTTACGACAGAAATTTTTTTACTTACCTCTACTCATGGGCTGTACATTACTCAGTGCATGCAATGCTCAAAGCAATTCATCATCTGAAGTAAAACAAGCGACAGAAAGCACAACTGCGATGATTGATCAAAGCTATCGTGTTGAAAAAGTCGCGACATTTGATGAACCCTGGGCAATGACTGAATTGGTGGATGGGCGATTATTGATTACAGAGAGACGAGGGAAATTAAAGCTCTATGATCCTTCTTCATCACAAAGCATTGATATTTTAGGTGTTCCGCCAGTCGCTTATGGTGGGCAAGGTGGATTGGGTGATATTGCTTTGCACCCTGACTATAAAAATAATCATCAAATCTATTTAAGTTATGCTGAAAAGGGTAATGGTGGTTATGGCGCAGTTGTGATTCGTGGTGAATTAAACCTGCAAGAAACAAATCCTCAAATCCGCAATATACAAAGAATATGGGAACAAGTTCCAAAGGTCTCAGGACAAGGGCATTATGCGCATCGTATGTTATTTGGGAAAGATGGAAAGCTTTGGATCAGTTCTGGAGAACGTCAGAAATTTGATCCTGCACAAGATATGAAGTCGAATTTGGGTAAAGTCATTAGACTGAATGATGATGGTAGTGTTGTTGCAGATAACCCATTCACTCAACAAGGTGAAATCGCAAAACAAGTCTGGTCTTTAGGGCATCGCAATCCCTTAGGTATCGCTTTTGATCATAAAGACCAATTGTGGGTTGTAGAAATGGGTCCTAAGGGCGGTGATGAATTAAATCTAATTCATAAAGGTGAGAATTATGGTTATCCCATTGTTTCCAATGGGGATCATTATTCAGGAAAAGAGATTCCTGATCATGTCACCCGTCCTGAATTTAAAGCACCTGAGATCAGTTGGACACCTGTAATTTCTCCATCGAATTTGGTGTTTTATCAAAAACAATTGTTCCCCCAATGGACGAATAAGGCGCTCATTGGTGGATTGTCTTCAGAAGCAATAATTGTGGTCGATACTGAATCAAAGCCAGTTCGTGAAATACAGCGTTTGAACATGAAACAACGAATCCGAGATATTTATCCAGCGCTTGATGGTTCGATTTGGGTACTGGAAGATGGAAAAAATGCTGGGCTATTAAGACTTTTACCTAAATAGAATAGACTCATTTTTATGATTGGCTTTTTATTCAAATGACTCCGTATTGTCATTGAAATGACTTAAAAGTGTCATCCTGATTGGTTTAAATAAGGCTCATTTAAACCAATAAAAAGACCTTTATGAAAAAATTAGCCTACTCACTTTTAGCTTTCAGTATATTGGGTTTAACCGCTTGTAATGATGATGACAACGACTTTTCGTTCGAATCATCGGTTACCGTGCCTACATTGCTATCATTTGCTAAGCTTGATGTTGAAACTTATGCTGCTGGTCCAAATTCAGGTGCTTTCGTCAAAGGCGCAAATGGTATATTTCCGCCATTTAAAGGACAGCCAGTACAAGGTTTTTCAGGTGCATTAAAAAATAATGACGGTACCTATATTGTTATGGCTGATAATGGTTTTGGTACACAAGATAATTCATCAGATTTTCTGTTGCGTTTGTATCAGATCAAACCTGACTTACGAACCAAGTCATCTGGAACAGCGAAAGTTCAAGTGATGAGCTTTGTCCAACTTCGTGACCCAAATAAATTAATTCCGTTTAATATCGTCAATCAAAATACCGCTGATCGTTTGCTCACTGGCGCTGATTTTGATCCTGAATCGATTCAACGTACTGCGGATGGTACGTATTGGATTGGGGATGAGTTTGGACCTTATTTACTGCATTTTGATAAAGATGGAATCTTGTTGGATGCGCCAATTCCATTACCAAATCCATTGAAAGTAGGCGCTGAATTGCGTTCACCACAAAACCAGTTCAACAAAGCGAATATAAATTATGTTGAACCATTGGTTCAGCAAAGTGGCGGTTTCGAAGGTATGGCATTGTCTAAAGATGGGCAATATTTATACCCATTACTAGAGAAACCCTTAAAAGGCGAGACCACTCAGCAATTACTGATTTCTCAATTTGATGTAAAGAAAAAAGCCTATACAGGACGTTATTATTATTTCACTTTAAATACCAAAGCGACCAATATTGGTGACTTCCAAATGTACGATGACAAATCTGGCATTATTATCGAACGTGATGCGAGTCAGAATAAGCTCGATGGTTATAAAAAGCTGATTCAAATTGAGCTTGGCGATGTTGGTAAAGCGGTTAAACGTTCAGATTTGGTCGATTTAATGAAAGTTGCTAATCCAAATAATTTATATGGTGCGCCACGTGATGGTGATATCGGTACAGGCACTACATTCGCCTTTCCATTTGAAACGATTGAAGATGTCATTATTGAAAATAAAAATACTTTAACTGTGATGAACGACAATAATTTTCCCGGATCTTCAGGACGAAATGCAAAGCGTGCTGATGACAATGAAATTATTCAGATCAAGTTGCCTAAGGCATTGTATTAATACTGAGTCGCAACTATTCAAAGAATCGTATGTGGATATTTGATCAGAGTAAAAAGCCAGTCATTTGACTGGCTTTTTGTACTTCCTAAATAAGGCAATTAGGCTAAACAATCTTGTTTAGAGACTTGATCTGGGCAACCTAGAGGATTTAAAGCGCATTTTAAATCTTCGATCTGCTCATGAGTTACATAACCTTTAGATTTGAGGTAATCCGCAACTCGATCATCACGTAAACTTAAAAATGCTGCATCATATACGCCTAAATCAACAAATAATGCTGCTGTTTCTAAACTATTGAAGCGATCAAGGAAGACATCATTGCCATACATCAAGAATACATGGTCATAGTCTGCATGAGCATCTACTTTTAGACGCATTGCGAGCGTTGTCGGTGAAGTTTTAATGAATAACAAGTCTGATAGTTCATCAAACTGGGTCATGTCTAAACTATTTTCCCCAGTTTTAACTTTACCTAACCATGCTTTAAATACCAATACAGCACCACCACGAAGTAACATACTCCAGACTTGATGACGAACCTCATCATTTAGGCATTCGCATTCATCTTCTAAGCGTTGAACTAACTTTTCTTCTTGTTGGGCTAATTTATCAAATAAACCTAGACCTTGTGGATGAAATGCAACAGGTGCAAATACATCAAATTTTAATTCATCAAAAACTTGCAGTGCTAAAGGTACTGTTGCTTGATAGATGGTATTCAGCGCTTGGATTTGAGTGTCTTGCAACTTACTATGTTTAAAAATAGCTTGCCAATCGATTTCAGGCAGAATTGAATTAGCACCATATTGACGATGGAATTGTTGAGCTTGGTGTAGCCCATGTGGAACAGTTTCTGAAATATTCATAGCTAAAATCCTATTTAAAATTGAATTCAAACGCTGTTTTTGTTTCCCTAAACATGAGCGTGATTTTGTCTTGAATTAATTTTTGATTTATCTGAGATGCAATAGGAATACGACTAAAGTTGTATATGGGGTGAAAAGTAGTTTTTTATTATTTAGAATCAAATAAATATAAAATTGTAACTAACTATACAAGTGTATATTTACTATTTTGATGTTATTTGCCATAGAAAATAAAGCTTTGGAATCTTTCGCCAATAAACAAGGCAGTCTTTGGCAGCTTTTTGAATGCTTTTGCACAATCCTTAAAAAAAATTGCTATTTATCTTAAAAAAATGTGTAACACACGCGCTAGAGCACGAAGCTCTAGCGCGTGTAAATGTTTCAAAACATTAAAGAAGGGGATTCCAATAGGCAACACTATTTTGAAATTTTCAATCCAGATAACCATGCGCGTAGTGAGGCTGGTTTAAGTGGTTTCTTTAAAAGCACAACATTTAAATCTTTGACACGTTGTGGTAATTCAGGATCGGAGTCTGCGGTGATCAGTGCCGCAGGAACATTTTCCTGACGATTTTCAATAATGAAATCCAAACCAATTTTGCTATTGTTTAGATGCTGATCCACCAACCAGACTTGAATATTTTCTCTTTGAATAATGTCCAAAGCCTGTTCAGGTTCTGTGGCCTTAAAGACTTGATAACCCCATTTGGTCAGCAGAGTGGTCATACCTTCCAAAATTGTATCGTCATTATCTAAACATAAAATCTTATATGCTTTTGCTTTTAAAGGAACAGCTTGCACTGGTGTAGCAACAATTTTAGGTGCTTCTACCACGGGGACATCAATCATGAAGCATGAGCCTTTACCAAGCTCTGAATAGACATGTACAGGATAATCCAATAAGCTGGTCATTCGTTGAACGATCGCAAGACCAAGCCCTAAACCTTGTTCCCCCCAAGGTGAAGTATGTCCACAACGCTCAAACTCCTGAAACAGTTTAATGCGTTGTTCTTCTGCAATCCCAGGACCTGTATCCCAAACACCAATGCGGATATGTTGTGGAAGATCTGAAGCACGCAGTACACCCACCACGACACGCCCACGTGCTGTATAACGTAAGGCATTACTAACAAAGTTTTGGATGATACGACGAATCCATTGCGGGTCGGTGTCAATCCAGAATTGAGCATCATGTACGTGCAACTGGATATCACGTTGTGCGGCAATCGATTTAAATTGCAGTTCCAAATCACTGAGTAAATCATGTAATGGATAGGCTTGGCGTTTCGGCTGAATTGAACCACCTTCCAAGCGTGCAATATCCAAAAGAGCAGATAACATGCTTTCTGCACCATGCAAAGCACGGTCAAGCTGTTGTAAGGTTTTTCGGTCTTCATCCGACTGAACACTTTGTTCTAATGCTGTACTGAACAGACGTGCGGCATGCATGGGCTGAAGTAAGTCATGGCTGGCGGCGGCAATAAAGCGACTTTTTGACATGTTGGCTTTATCGGCTTGTTCGCGTGCAAGTTGTTGTTCTTCAAGTGCATCAGCCAACTGTTGGGTACGATCAGAGACACGGGCTTCAAGTACAGCTTCATTTTCACGGAATGCGGTAATATCAGCAAAAGTGGTAACGAAACCTCCACCTTCAATTGGATTTCCACGCATTTGAATCACACGACCATCTTTACGAATTCGTTCAAACTCATGCGCACTTCCGACTTTCATCCAGTGAATTCGCTTGCGTACATGTTCTTCTACCGAGCCAGGACCACATTCACCACGTTCAGCGTTATAACGAATCAAGTCTGCAATTGGACAACCGACATAAACGAGATCTTTAGGATAATCAAAAAGTTTGAGGTATTGATTGTTCCATGCCACCAGACACATATTTTCATCCACCACACTGACCCCTTGCGTCATATGGTCAATCATGGTCATGATGAGATTTTGGTTAAAGCGTTGCCATTGTGAAGCTTGGTCAAGAATGTTGGCAACTTGTCCCAAGGCTAAGCCGTTATTGACCATCGCTGTAGTTAATAAGGTACGCGCAGATGCTGCACCAATCGTTCCAGCAAGATACTGTTCGGTAAAACGCCACCACATCCCATTTGCACTGCTATTTTCATTTAAAACCACATTGTTCATAGCACAGAATTGCTGAAATGCGTGTGTTGCAGGTCCTTCACCAGTGATACGTTTAGCCAGTGCGATTAAATCGCCAACTTTGAGCTTGGCAACATCATGGTGTAAATAGTTAATATCAGTCGAAGTATTTTGCGCAGGTAAAGGTTTGGTTTCGTAATAGAAAAAGCTTTCGGCTTGTATTTGTTCAGCAATACTTGGGCGATAAATTCGAGATACCCAGATATATAAGGTAATGTTTAATCCGAGTGCCCAAATAACACCATGTGTTAATGGTGCGAATGATTCAAAACCAAATAATGCTTCTGGTCTTAACCATTCGATATTTAAAGGACCAAACATTAAAAACTGATGTGCGAACTCACTATACTCAACAGGTAAGCTTCGCAAAATTGTTGGAAGCAACAAGGTATATGACCACAGGATAAAACCGACCACTAAACCAGAATAGACCCCTTGGCGGCTACCTCCTCGCCAATATAAACCACCAATCAATGCTGGTGAGAACTGTGCAACAGCACTGAATGCCAAAAGACCAAAAGTTGAGAGTTGGTCAATATCATTAAAGAAATGGAAGAATAGAAAACCAAGTAGCATCACCGCTAAAATACACACACGACGTGTAAATTTAAGCACTTGCGGTAAGCGTTTATCATGACGGGAAAGAATGCCAAATTTCCATAAAGCAGGCATGATCAAGTCATTACTCAGCATGATAGACAGTGCGACAGAAGAGACCAAAAGCATGCCTGTAGATGCAGAAAATCCCCCTAAAAATGCCAGTAAAGATAACCAGTCTTGGTTATAACTAATCGGTAAAGAAAGTACCGCAACATCTGGAATGGTTAAATATTTCGGTGCTGCATGCAGTGCCCAACTGGCAATTGGAATAATGGCAATAATGGTAAGGATTAAATAAGCAGCAAACCAGCGTCTAGCACCTCGAATATGCTTTTCATCGCGTAACTCTACCACAGCAACGTGGAACTGACGGGGCAAACAAATAATCGCTAAAGATGCCAATAAGGTTTGAATCCAAAATGTTTCAGGAACACCAAACAGTTGCACTTCATGAAAGGTTTTTTGTACATCATGTGAAATTTGTACAATATTTTGAGGGTGGTCAAAAATAAAAAAGAAGGCAACACAGAGTAGTGCAAACAGTTTGACAAAAGATTCAAATGCTACCGCAAGCATGAGTCCGCCATGCTGTTCGGTATTGGCGATTTGTCGCGTTCCAAACATCATCGCTAAGATTGCAAGCACCGCAGTGAGTCCAAGTACACCATTGGTTGTGGTTGAAACAACTTGGGTATTATGATCGAGCATGACCGATGCACTGAGTGCAATCGCACGTAACTGCAAAGCCAAATAAGGAATAATTGCAATAACTGCTAAGATGGTGACCAAAGAGGCAAGTGTTCCGCTTTTACCATAACGAGCAGCAACAAAGTCGGCAATCGATGAAATGGCATGATGCTGGCGTACACGACCTAAACGACGCCAAATGTCATAACCTAGCCAAACGAATAATAAAGGTCCTAAATAAATCGGTAGGAAAATAATCCCTTCTCTTACTGCTGCACCAGTTGCACCATAAAAAGTCCAAGATGAACAATAAACGCCCAATGTTAGACTAAAGAGAAGCATTCTGCCGCGAGTGCTTAATCGGCTGGCATGCTTCTCCCCAAAGAAGGCACAAACGAAGAGAATGAAGATGTAAAGGGCTAAAACCCCTATAATTAACCAACTGTTCATAAGGACTACAGTATAAAAATCTACCCCCTATCATACCGCATCCATGAATTGACTCGCGCACTTTGCTCAAAATTTAACGACCAAAGTCTAAGTTACGAGAACCCCACAATATTGTTAATTTTGACCATGTAAAAAAAGATTAAAAAAAGCAACCAGGGTTCTGGTCGCTTATCAAGGAGCATGGTTATGGATGAGAGACAAGTAGAGGCGATTCTACAAAATCCAAAATTCAAAGAAATGGTTGCTAAAAAAAGTAGATTGAGCTGGACATTAACTGCAATTATGTTGTTCGTTTATGTTGGATTTATGCTTTTAGTTGGCTATAACAAAGAATTTTTGATGACTTCATTTAGTGGTGGAGTCACCACTTGGGGTATTCCTTTAGGTCTAGGCATTATTGTTTTATCTTTCATTTTGTGTGGTGTGTATTCATATATTGCCAACAATAAATTGGATCAATTGAATGAAGATGCAATGAGAGAAGTAGAAGCAATTGCTCATGAAAAAGGACTTCACTAAGATGAAATGGAACTCTTTAAAGACTAAAGCAGCACTTGCATCTACTGCACTGCTTTCTACTGTTGCACAAGCTGGTCCAGATTTAGGTGAAGCTCAGCAACAAGCGACCAACTGGCATGCGATTATCATGTTCGCAATTTTCGTTGGTCTTACCTTGTTCATCACTAAATGGGCTGCAAAACAAACCACCAATACAGCAGACTTCTATACAGCTGGCGGTGGCATCTCAGGTTTCCAAAATGGTTTGGCGATTGCCGGTGACTATATGTCAGCTGCATCGTTCTTGGGTATTTCTGCAATGGTGTTTAGCTCAGGTTTTGATGGCCTGCTTTATTCACTAGGTTTCATGGTTGGTTGGCCAGTTGTACTGTTCTTGGTTGCTGAACGTCTGCGTAACTTAGGTAAATACAACCTCTCTGATGTGGTTTCATTCCGCTTAGAAGAAAAGCCGGTACGTACACTTGCTGCGATCAGTTCTTTGGTTGTTGTTGCATTCTATTTGATTGCACAAATGGTGGGTGCAGGACAGCTAATCAAACTTCTTTTTGGTTTGAACTATAACATTGCAGTGGTGATCGTTGGTCTTCTGATGATGGCTTATGTGATCTTTGGTGGCATGTTGGCGACTACATGGGTACAGATCATTAAAGCGGTGATGTTGCTTTCAGGTGCAACATTCATGGCGTTCATGGTGATGCATTCTGTAGGCTATAGCTTCTCTGAAATGTTTAAACAATCTATCGATGTATTTGCAAAAGTGCATGATGTAAGCATCGAAGATGCAACTAAGATCATGGGTCCAGGTAGCTTGGCGAAAAACCCATTAGATGCATTATCGCTTGGTTTAGCATTAATGTTTGGTACCGCAGGTTTACCACATATCTTAATGCGTTTCTTTACTGTTAAAGACGCAAAAGAAGCGCGTAAATCAGTTGTTGTGGCAACAGGTTTCATTGGTTACTTCTACTTATTAACATTCATTATCGGCTTCGGTGCGATTCTGTTCGTATCAAACAACCCACAATTCATTGATGTCGCAAAAATGGCTGTAACTGGCAAACTAGAATTAGTTGGCGGTAACAACATGGCAGCGGTACACCTTGCTGATGCAGTGGGTGGCGATCTGTTCATGGGCTTCATTTCAGCAGTGGCGTTCGCAACTATTCTTGCAGTTGTTGCAGGTTTAACACTTTCAGGTGCTTCTGCAATTTCACATGACTTATATGCAAACGTAATTAAAAAAGGTCAAACTACACCTGAATCTGAATTACGTATGTCTAAGATCGCAACTTTAGGTCTAGCAATTTTCGCAATGATCTTAGGTATTTTGTTCGAAAAACAAAACGTTGCTTTCATGGTTGGTTTGGCATTCTCCGTAGCTGCATGTGCAAACTTCCCAGTGTTGGTACTTTCAATGTTCTGGAAAGGCTTAACGACACGTGGTGCAGTTATTGGTGGTGTTGTTGGTCTAGTAACAGCAGTGACTTTAATTATCTTATCGAAAGCTGTTTGGGTAGATACATTAAAAATCTCTGATACACCAATCAACTCATTCAATGGTCCTGCAATCTTCGCTATGCCGTTAGCCTTCATTTGCTGCTGGTTGTTCTCTGTGACTGATAAATCAGCACGTGCGCAAGCAGAACGCAAAGCATTTGATGCACAGTTTGTACGCTCACAAACAGGTATTGGCATCTCAGGTGCTTCAGATCACTAATTGATTTCGAATCAACTCAAAAACACCTTTTCGAAGGTGTTTTTTTATGGGTTTTCAATTTGAAAGCCTTCATGTCCCCTTTATAACAGGATTAAGTGCTTGAATAATTTAGAGTAGAAATAAAGCTGTAAAAGCGCACGATTTAGCATGTTATAAATAAGATGAATTATCTCAATTTATAGATTGAACAATAAGGTAAAATTTAAACAATTTATCAAATTGAATGAATATGTTAATTTGAAGTTTTAAAACAATAATCAGAAATTATTTATGCAATCAATCGTCGAATTTTGGAAAGGATTCAAGCAATTGCCTTCGGCATGGCTATTATTGGTGCAATTGCTGATTTTGGTTTTGTCTGTGTACACCAATGCCAGTAGAAGCTATCAAATTCTTACATGGCTGCTTGGGGTGTCTGCATTGTTGATCATTGCCAAGGTAATACGACAAACACCAACATTTACCGTGCTTGGGTTAAGCTTTGTGTTGGGGGCTTTTTCGTTATCTTTTTTGATGCTGATCGGTTTTCATTCAGTTACTTTGCAAATTATCGCCCATGCTTTTGAAGCAGCAGCATATTTTTGTGCTGCTTATGGACTGATCCGTTATATGTTTGCAGACCGTTACCTCACCAAAGATGAGTTATTTGCTGCTGGGGCAGTTTTTACCCTGATTGCTTGGGGCTTTGCCTTTTTATACAGTATTTGCCAATTATTGGTTCCACAAAGCTTTCAAAACCCCAATCATGTTGCGGATTATCAGTCTTGGCTGGATTTATTGTTTATTAGTTTTAGTTTGCAATCTGCAACTGGATTGTCGGATTTGATCCCTGTTGCACCCGCAGCACGTGTGATTTCGATGTTGCAAATGTTTTGTGGTGTGATGTATTTTGCGCTGATCGTTTCACGTATGATTGCACTGCAATATATTGAAAATAAACCAAAATAACGTGAAAACTATCTTGTTACATTTGCTAAATTGTTGAAAATATTAATTTAAATTATAATGTGTGCTGAATCTAATCGCTGTTCTACGGGATTCGTCTTTTTTCACTATTGTGAATGCCTTTTTTGACTTTAATACGTCTGTCCTTTTAATATAAAAACCTGGGGGAAATATGCCTTCCAAAAAAATCACTTGGTTTGACAATATCAATCCAAATGTTTTCTTGAGCACTGTTGGAATAATTGCGCTGTTTTTAGCGGTGGTTATCTTTGCACCTAATGCCTTTGAACTGATGACCACGCAAATGAATAAATGGATCACGGATTCATTTAGCTGGTTCTATGTTTTGTCCGTCGCAATTTTTTTAATTTTGCTTATTTTTATTGCCTTTTCTGAGATGGGCAAAATTAAACTCGGTCCAGACCACAGTCAGCCTGAATATAGCAATGGGTCATGGTTTGCCATGCTGTTTACCGCTGGTATGGGGATCGGTTTGATGTTCTTTAGTGTTGCCGAACCAGTCATGCACTATGTCAATCCGCCTACTGGAGATCCCCAAAGTATTGACTCTGCGCAACAAGCGATGAGAATTACCTTTTTCCATTGGGGTTTACACGCTTGGGCGATCTATGCTGTGGTTGGTCTAACACTGGCTTATTTTGCTTTCCGTTATCATTTACCACTAAAAGTTCGTTCGGGCCTATATCCAATTATTGGACGTAGGATCTATGGACCTATTGGCGATGCTGTGGATACCTTTGCGACCATTGGTACGGTATTTGGTGTTGCCACGACTTTAGGTTTCGGTGTAACACAAATTAACTCTGGCTTGAGCTATTTATTCGGCTGGGAAAGTAATATTACAACGCAAATTATATTGATCATCATCGTCAGTACACTTGCGTCACTGTCCGTATTTTTAGGCTTGGATAAAGGAATTAAAAGACTTTCTGAGCTGAATCTGGTCTTGGCTTTGCTACTTCTTGTTTTTATTTTTCTCGCCAGTTCAAGTGTTTATATTTTACAAGCCACAATTCAAAATGCTGGACAATACATCTCTAATTTATTCACCATGACCTTTAATTTATATGCTTATCAATCCAATGGTTGGATCGGTGGGTGGACCATTGTGTATTGGGCATGGTGGATTTCATGGTCACCATTTGTGGGGATGTTTATTGCTCGTGTTTCGAAAGGGCGTACTATTCGAGAGTTTATTGTTGGCGTTTTGCTGATTCCGACAGGTTTTACCCTGATTTGGATGGGCTTTATTGGTAATGCTGCATTATTCAGTATTTTGCAACAGGGGCAAGACAGTTTGATGGCTGCTGTGCAAAAAGATTCTTCAGTGGCATTGTTTGAATTCCTCGCTCATTTACCTTTCGCAGGAGTCTCAAGTCTAATCGAGACGGTACTGGTGGTTCTATTTTTTGTCACCTCAGCAGATTCTGGTGCATTGGTTACCGACTATCTCACAGCAAAGTCTGATAATTCACCGACTTGGCAACGTTTGTTTTGGACCATTTTAATGGCAGTACTTTCGATCATTCTATTAATGGTAGGTGGGCTTAGTGCATTACAATCCGCGACAATGATGAGCGCATTGCCATTCACATTTATTATGCTGTTGTTATGTTGGGGCTTAGTGAAAGCACTTCGTGTGGATGTGACCAAAATGCAAGCTTTACAAGTCGCAAGAATTACTCCGAGAGCAGTACAAAACCCACGAAGTTGGCAGCAACGTCTAGGCTTAATTATGCATTATCCGCATACACAAGCTGAGGTGCATGAATATATCCAATCTCATGTGATTAAAGCTTTTGAAAGTATTCGTTTTGAATTCAAACGCCGTCATTTGAATGTCGTCATCAAAGAATTGGAAGATGGAGTTCAGTTGAGTGTAGATCATCATGACGAACTAAACTTTATTTATAAAGTAATGGTGCGGGAAATGGTTGCACCCAGCTTTATGATGAATGAACAGCATCAACAAACAGATGACTTTTATCAAGCTGAAGTATTTTTAAGAGAGGGCGGTCAGAACTATGATGTGATGGAGTGGACACAGGAAGACTTGATTCAAGACATCATTGATCAATATGAACGTCACCTGCATTTTTTAAATGTACTGAGAAGCTAAGTTATTTATCTTCAAACAATAAAAAAGGACTCGTGAGAGTCCTTTTTTACAGATTCAATTTCTAAGTTATTAGAAACGGAATTTAGCGTTTAAGCCAACAGTTTGCGTATCACCAAAGTAAGAGATCGCTTGTTCTTTCTTCGCTTCGTAGTTTGCATTTACATAGCTTGCACCAACTGCAATCGCAGGAGTGATGAAGTAGTTTACGTTCGCACCCCAAGCTGAATCTGGAGAACCTTCGTAGCTAGAAGCTGCGTAAGAAGCACCAATGCTTAATTGTGGGTTCAAATAGAAGTCAGTTTTGAATTGGTATGCAGTTGCATCACCATAGATAATGCCTGATTCAAATGCTAAAGACATGTTTGTACCGTCAATACCACCAACGTATTTAGCACGTGCAGTGATTGCGTCTTGATCTTCACCAATTGTTGCAGCTTCAGCAGTTGCTTTAGCAACACCGTTACCCATTACATTGAATGCATCTAAAGCAACTTGGTCAGCAACGTTGGTATAACCAACAGCAACTAAGAAGTTTTGAGTAGGTAAAGCACCTAATTCTAAAGCAAAACGGTCGCCTTGATCGTTAGATAAGCCGTGTTTGCCATCAAGAATTGTGTGGCTATAAGATACGCTTGCATAAGCAGGAACATATGGTGTTGGAACATAAGCTTCAGCTTTAGCGCCATAGTTGTGTGCAGTTACGCCAGCATCTAATTCGCCATAGTTGTACGCTAAAGATACGTTAGAAGCTTGGTTTAAGAACGCTGCTTCAGCCAAAGGACCTTTAGAAGAGTCAACATTTTTGAAGTAGAAAGTACCTTGAAGACCACCAGTGAAGTCTTTGTCATTTTCAGTTGTATCGATATACTCTGATTGACCTTGAACTTCAAATTGGTATGCTTGTGCGCCGGTCATGGCTAATAATAGAGCAGTGGCTAAACCGAGTTTTTTCATAATCTTTTCCAATAGGAGAAATTGGTGAAACACACGGCATTGTATTGTAACAAGATATTAAGTCAATGATGTTTAAGACGTATGTTTACAAAGCAGATACATGAAAAAAACACTGTTTAAAAAACGAACATTTGTTTAACTTCAAGTCAACCTTAGAAAAAGTTTAATCAGAACAAGTAAATAAAACTAAAGAGCAGTAATATTTATTAAAAAAAGGATGGCAAAATACGAATTTTATTGATTTGTTTTTTCTATTGTATTCTGTTGTTAATTTGTATTTTCGATGGTTTTTTTGCAATCAATGTCAAGAAAATGTCATTAAAATCTGCTTAGCTGGCATAAAATATGTGATTTAATATTCATTTTATTTAATAAAGTGTTAGTCGTGGCGCAATTATTAGTAAAAACGATAATATTTCTATATCCGATCAATTTAATAGGTTTTACAAAGTGTGATGGATTTTAGATAATAAGTCTATAAAGTTCATTGCTAATCAATGAGTTTTTTTAAATTCGCAGTTTATATGCCCAGCTTTCCCCAAGGTTGGGCTTTTTTTTGTTTAAAAATCAATAAATTTTCATCAAATAAGGTAGGAAGTAAATTTTGCACCAATATAGTGCTAAACTTAACCTATCAAAGATAGGGTTGGCATGATTTTTGCCAAAAAAAATCCCAATTTTCAAAGAAAACTGGGATTTTTCGCCAAAATCTGGAGCAAAGCTAAAGTTTCTGCTGAGGAAAACCTAATTATTGCCCTAATGAGGTGCATTATGCACCAATATATTGCACATGTAAATATTTTCTTACATTCTTGGCACAATATATTTTTCCATGATCTCTACGATTTCAATTTTTCAGCATGTTAGAGTGGTATTTAAGGTCACCAATATCATGAAGTTTAAAATGAAAGGTTTATTTTGTGTCATCCTCAGTAGTTTGGCATTTTCAGGTTGTGTTTATGATTCAAAACTACAACGCCCAGTCATATCAGAGCGAGAAACTGAGATTCCTTTATTATTTAATCAAGCACAGACTCAAGCTGTGTTTGTTACTTATGATGGGATTCATCTAAAAAGTTATGGTAATGATCTAAGCCGAGCAAAGACTCAATATATTCCTGCATCTACATTTAAGATGTTGAATGCTTTAATTGGCTTGCAAAATGCAAAAGCAACCAATACTGAAGTATTTCATTGGAATGGTGAAAAGCGCGCTTTTTCAGCATGGGAAAAAGATATGACTTTGGCAGAAGCGATGCAGGCTTCAGCTGTTCCCGTATATCAGGAGCTTGCTCGACGTATTGGCTTGGAATTGATGCGTGAAGAAGTGAAGCGTGTAGGTTTTGGTAATGCAGAGATTGGTCAGCAAGTCGATAATTTTTGGTTGGTGGGTCCTTTAAAAATCTCCCCTGAACAAGAAGTTCAATTTGCCTATCAACTGGCGATGAAGCAATTACCTTTTGATCGAAATGTACAGCAACAAGTCAAAGATATGCTTTATATCGAGAGACGTGGTGACAGTAAACTGTATGCTAAAAGTGGTTGGGGAATGGATGTTGAACCTCAAGTGGGTTGGTATACGGGATGGGTTGAACAACCCAATGGCAAGGTGATTGCATTTGCGTTAAATATGAACATGCAAGCAGGTGATGATCCAGCTGAACGTAAACAATTAACCTTAAGTATTTTGGACAAATTGGGTCTATTTTTTTATTTAAGATAAATGCATTGGTTAAAAAAAATGCCCAGTTTATTGGGGGTAACTGGGCATTGAAAAGGGTGTATTTTCAAAATGTGATAATTCATTTGATTTTTATATTTTAAGAATAATCTATTTATATGTAAAATGTTAATTTTCAATATCACTTATCTGTAAAAGCGATAGTATAGTGAATGCAATAAACAGACTGAAATTTAAATACTTGGGTAGAATTGATTCAGATACTCTATAATATAGCCAAATTTTTTAGATTCATTCGACATTACTTCCCATAGGGTCATGACGATGGTGCAGGAACTCCGATCAGAACAAATAAGCACCCGTTTGCTTATCCTTATGTCAGTCATTATTTTGTCCGTTTTATTGATCGCTGTTCCTCAAATTATCAGTAATTATCAAGAATATGTTCGTTCAAAGAGAATTTTAGTCGATATTCAGACCTTACAAATTTTTGCAGAAACATCAAATAAAATATCACGAGAAAGGGCACCAACGAATAAGGCAATGTCGAACTCAACCCAAGATTTGTCTGAAAATATGAAAGCCTTGCAAGATTATCGTAAAGGGGTCGATCGACAAATTGATCTAACCGTCGAATCTTTAAGGCAGACAGGCTTTAATGCTTTAGCGGATCAGGTGGATGTACAGTTAAGACATGATTTAGCTGTCGCACGGGGGCAGGTCGATGCTTATTTGGCATTGCCTGCAAAAGAACGTACTTCTGTTCAAATGGATCAAGCAATTCAGGGGATGTTTGCTGCATGGGATAGCTGTAGAGCCATGTTACAACGCTTAATCAATGACTCAAAAAAAATAAATAGTGATGTGACGGACTATGCATCTATCGTATTGATCTTGGCGGATTTACGAGATCAATCGGGGCGTGTGGCTTCCAATATTATGGCACCACTGAGTTTTTCAGAGCCTATTCCTGAATATAACAAAGCGCGCTCACTACAAACTCAAGAGCAAGTAAAATACTTATGGCGTTTGATGGATACCATGCAAATGGAAAATTTAAAAACGCCAGCATATCTACATTTATACGCTCAAGTAAAAAGCCAATTTATTGATCAAGGATTACCGACTGTTAATCGTTTAATTGAGGAAAGTTCACATCAGCAAGCTTATTTTTTAACAGCCAATCAGTTGACTGATGTTTTGGTTGGGAAATTCAATTCAGTGATCGACTTACAAAAGTATTTATTGGAAACACATGCGTTGAGTGCTCAAGCACAAATGGAGTCGGAGCAACGTCAGTTTTTGATCACATTATTTATCTCGCTTTTGTCATTGGCTGTGGCGATTTTTACCATGTTATATACTAGGAAAAAACTCTTTGAGCCTTTGATTTATGCCAGAAATATGATTTTAGAGTTATCACAAATTCAAGAGCGTGATTATATGGGAGCTGTTTCTGTGCAAAATAAAGAAGTGCACACATTGAAAGATGCCATTGATAAATTAAAAGAAATGTTAAAACAGCGTGATGCCTTTGAATTTCAATTACAGAACAGTGCCAATACGGACATTTTAACCGGAGTTTCGAATCGTTTGGCATTAGAAGATTATTTAAAAAATATTGCCACTCAAACAGAACGTTTTGAAAAACTGACGCTAATCATGGTGGATATTGATAACTTTAAATATGTGAATGATCAATTTGGACATATCCTAGGCGATTCTGTAATTGTGGAAATTGCCCAGTGTCTAAAAGCCAATATTGCCCAGTCAAATTTAATTGTACGTTTTGGTGGTGATGAGTTTTTGATTTTAATTGATCAAGTCGAGTGGGATTGGGCGTTGCAAATTGCTGAAAGTATTTTGGCAGATGTTTCCCAGTTGAAATTTAATCATGCACCTTCAACAGATCACTTGAATGTTTCCGTAAGTATTGGCGTAGCAACAGGGGCAAAGAATTGGGAAGATTTGTTCGCTCAAGCGGATGCCTCTTTATTTAAAGCAAAGGCACAAGGTCGCAATAAAGTCGTGGGATAGTTCATTCAAACACGGTTATTTGAGATTCACTTTTTTTAATTCCCGATATAACTGATCCAGAAATTGCTGTTGTTCAGTATCATGTTTAAAGTAGCGTTGATAAAGCACACTACAGTTTTCTACATCAGCTATATTATTCAGATTAAATGACCAATCGTTATTATTTTTAATTGTAATTCCAAGATGGTCATTACAACTTTTCCATAATTTTGAAAATCTCGTGCTTTGACTCGGTGATAACTTTTCGAATTCTGCATGAACACTATAACCGCGCATTTGTGAATTGAAAAATTTCTCGATCATACTGACGGGTACGCCACCCCATATGATGTTTTGTCCACTTGGCATCAAAATGGATTGTAGTTTATTTTCATTCATGAGTTGATTTTGTTTGCCTGTCTTAAAACTTTGTTTCTCATAGGTCAGTATAGTCCCTGCCGGTACATTTATTTTTTTAATGATCATGGGTTGTGTAGTGACGAAATATGGATAGTTGGGGCGACCATTTCCACCCGCTGGATTCATATTGCCGATACAGCCGCTGAGTAAAGCAATACTGGGGATCAAAAAGCATGGGTAAAGAAACTTCATATGATGAATATCCTGTGCTATGGATTGATCTTGCCTTGTATGAATTGGAAATGCAAAATTTTTACAGTTAAAAGACAGAGTAATGAGCCAAGATATAGATCAGAAAGCCTGACAAATAAGCTAATAATTGACGGATAGATGGGTAAAAGACAAATATCAAAGTGGATAAAAAATATCAGTTATATATGTCAATTTTTATTTTAATTATAAAAACTTAGAGCCCTCTATACCCCTTTATCGACGAGCGTAGAGGCGCGAGCCCTCTCTAAAACAAGAGAGGGCAGAAATGCAATAAATCGCCTTACTTCAACAACGGTTTTAAGAATTTCGCTGTATGTGAAACTTTCGATTTAACCACATCTTCTGGTGTGCCTTCAGCAATAATTTGACCACCACCTGAACCCCCTTCAGGACCTAAGTCAATTACCCAGTCCGCAGTTTTAATCACATCCAGATTATGCTCAATCACCACAATCGTATTGCCCTTATTGCGAAGCTCATGCAGGATGTCTAAAAGCTTGGCAATATCGTGGAAGTGTAAGCCCGTCGTTGGTTCATCAAGGACATATAAGGTTTTGCCTGTATCTCGCTTTGCCAATTCACGTGCCAATTTAACACGTTGTGCTTCACCACCAGACAAAGTGGTTGCAGACTGACCTAAACGAATATAGCCTAAACCCACTTGGTTTAAGGTTTCTAATCGACGGTGAATGACAGGAATTGCATCAAAGAAATGCATGGCATCTTCAACCGTCATTTCCAACACATCAGAAATATTTTTACCTTTATAGCCGACTTCCAAAGTTTCACGGTTATAACGTTGACCATGGCAGGCATCACAAGGCACGTACATATCAGGCAAGAAATGCATCGCCACTTTGATCATGCCATCACCTTCACAGGCTTCGCAACGACCACCTTTGACGTTGAAAGAGAAACGACCTGCGGCATAACCACGTGCTTTTGCCTCAGGTGTTTGAGCAAATAATTCACGAATCGGGGTGAATAAACCTGTATAGGTTGCAGGATTGGAGCGTGGTGTACGTCCAATCGGGCTTTGATCAATATCGACCACTTTATCAAGGAATTGCAAGCCATCAATCGAGTCGAACTTTTCCGCCGTTAAGGTGGTTGCACCATTGAGTTGAGTTGCAGCCAAAGGCAATAGCGTACGGTTGATCAGTGTTGATTTTCCTGAACCAGAAACCCCTGTCACACAGGTCATCACACCCAAAGGTATGCTCAGATCAACATTTTTAAGGTTATGACCTGCTGCACCCATCAGTTTAATTTGCTCATCAGGTTTTGGCGGTGTTACACGCTGTTTAGGCACTGCGATTTTTAATTTTCCAGATAAGTATTTACCAGTTAAAGAATCTTCATTGTTTGCCAATTCTTCATAGGTACCTTCTGCAATGACATGACCACCATGGATACCAGCGCCAGGACCAATATCAATAATATGGTCAGCGGCACGAATGGCATCTTCATCATGTTCAACCACCAATACCGTATTGCCAAGATCACGCAAGCGTACCAATGTTTCAAGTAAACGGTCATTATCACGTTGATGTAAACCGATAGATGGTTCATCTAAAACATACATCACGCCCATTAAGCCTGCACCGATTTGCGAAGCAAGGCGAATACGCTGTGCTTCACCTCCTGAAAGGGTTTCAGCCGAACGTGAAAGACTTAAATAATTTAAACCCACGGAAACAAGGAAATGCAAACGCTCACGAATTTCTTTAAAAATCTTATCGGCAATTTCACCTTTGGCACCTTCAAGATTTAAATCTTGATAGTAGCTTTCAGCATCACCAATCGACATTTTAGTTATTTGAGCAATGGTTTTATCTTTTACCCGAACATGACGGGAAATTTCATTTAAGCGTGAGCCACCACAAGCATCACAAGCGGCATTTGATAAATATTGTGCCAAATCATCGCGAACATAATTCGATTCAGTTTCACGATAGCGGCGTTCTAAATGGGGCAAAATACCTTCGAAAGGTTGTACTCGATTGTGCTTACGACCACGTTCATCGATATAGCTTAAATCAACTTTTTCCTTGCCTGTTCCATACAGAAATTTCTTTTTGGTTTCTGCATCCAGCTCATTCCATGGTGTATCTAATGAAAAACCGAAATGATCTGCAACTTTTTGAATCATGCTGTAGTAGTAAGGGCGTTGTCTGTCCCAACCACGTATCGCCCCTTGGCTAATAGATACATCAGGGCTAGGGATTAATTTTTCAGCGCTAAAGTGGCTTCGCGTACCTAAACCATCACAGACAGGGCAGGCACCGAAAGGATTGTTGAACGAAAACAGACGGGGTTCAAGTTCAGCTACCGCACGATCACATTCAGGGCATGAGTGCTTTGCAGAAAACACACGATCAGGCTGCTCACCGCTCATCCACGATAGAACTGCAATATCTCCACCTAGACGTAGTGCAGTTTCAAAGCTTTCTGCAATACGGTTCCCTAGATCGTCACGTACTTTAAAGCGATCAACAACCACTTCGATGGTATGTTTTTTCTTTTTATCCAGCTCTGGCGGAGTATCGATATCAATGACTTCACCATCAACACGCGCACGGACAAAACCTTGACTCTGTAATTGTTCAAACAGATTGGTATATTCACCTTTACGCTCACGAACCACAGGCGCAAGTAGCATTAACGCTGTACCTTCTTCCAGAGCTTTAACTGCGTCCACCATTTCAGAAACAGTTTGGGCAACCATGGGTAAGTCATGTTCAGGGCAATATGGCGTGCCTACACGTGCATAGAGTAGACGTAAATAATCGTAAATCTCAGTGATGGTTCCGACTGTTGAACGAGGGTTATGGCTAGTCGACTTTTGTTCGATGGCAATCGCAGGGCTTAAACCTTCAATTGAATCGACTTCTGGCTTTTCCATTTGTGAAAGGAATTGACGTGCATAGGCAGAGAGGGATTCAACATAACGACGTTGACCTTCAGCATATAAAGTATCAAAAGCCAGTGATGATTTTCCTGAGCCTGAAAGTCCCGTGATCACCACAAACTTGTCACGTGGAATATCGAGTGACACATTTTTTAAATTATGGGTACGTGCGCCTCGAATACGGATATGACTTTGACTCATAAAACTTTCTCGAAATTATGCGAATTAAAGTGCTATATGATAGCGATTTAATTTTGTTCAAGCTGTAAAAAATAGTTTTTAAGCGACAAATTGTGTCATCTAACTGACCATTTTTTAAAAGCTACCACAATCAATGTTTTACATAAAATAATAAGATTCATAGCATTAGACTGATTGTGATTTATTTTATTGGTCTAATTTTTATACGTTCAATATGACAATATAATTTATTTAAAATGAAATGCTTATGAAATAACCAGTTTCATATATCAAAAGTTGAGTCTGTATTTTTTACCCAACGGATTGGTTTGTTTTGAGTGTCTGGTTATGCCTACTGAATGAGATGAAAAACCATTTATCTAGAAAAACAGATTGTAAGACAACTATTCTGCGATTGGTTATTATTTTTACTGTAATATATGTGATGTGCATCGCATTTACAGGGGGCTTAAAAATGAATATACACAAACTTATATGTGTTCTTTGTTTGGTATTTTCGTGCAATGTTTTTGCAGAAGATGCTATGCCAGTCCTGTTTGACCAAGTTTTACAGCTTAAACCAAATCAATTGTATGAAGTGGAATTAGAAGATGTTCAATCTGGCGATCAGATTTGGACAGCTGTATATTTAGTCGGACGTCAAAACTTCCCTGGATTGACGTCAAAAGCAGATTTTATACTTGAAAATCAAGGCTTATTAAATAAAGCGAAGCCAAGCGAACATTCCACACAGCAAACCTTGATTGCAGAGCAACTTACACAAACCAATCAGTATTCATTTCATCAATTTAAAGCGTTAACCGCTTTGTTGGATGAAAACGCTGTTCAACTTATTCAAGACCCCAAATTAGAAAAGACCGACACCATTCGTATCTACAGCCAGCTGAATGATTGGATTCCTGAATACAATACTTATGAACCGATAAAGGTTAAATTTGGCATTCAAAATGCAGTGGATTTTGATGTTGTTGCTGCCTATGTTTTAGTAGGCAAAGGTGAAAAACCAGCTGCGCTGACTGAATTAAACTTTAAAAATATCAAACCCTCTTATCTGACGACAAGTATCCCACCTGTACAAGCAGATTTTAGCCAAACAGAAACCAACAAATCTGAATACCATTTAAGCCGAAGTGAAATTAAATTCATTTTTTTCCTCGGTGCGTTAGCGGCAATGGCTTTTTTTGCCTTTATTCATCGTGGCAAATTGAAACGTGCATTCTAATTCAACATTGTGTTGATTTTGGATGAAATAAGCTGATTTTTTAGATTTCAAAAGGATAATGTTGGCGTAAACTCTTGCTCAGATCTGATGTTTGTTTGAGTGGTATTTAATGTTGTCTTTATTTTTGAAATGCAGTATCGGTGCAGCAGTAGTTTTACTGATTTCAATTCTTTCAAAAAGTAAGACATTTTATATTGCGGGCTTGGTTCCACTGTTTCCGACCTTTGCACTGATCGCACATGTAATCGTAGCTCAAGAAAAAGGTGCAGAAGCGTTAAAACAAACCGCTTTATTCGGAATATGGTCACTCGTTCCTTATTTTATTTATTTGTTGGTGGTTTATTTATTGGCAACAAAACTTTCAATGTGGTCTTGTTTTGGCGTTGCGACATTGTGTTGGATTGTAGCTGCTGCAGGTTTAATTTATGGATGGCAAATATTCCACCAATGATATAGTCGTTTTAGTCCTGCTTTGAAGTAATTGCATCTGTATTCAATGTTATTGATCTAATTTGAATAGATTGATCAAAAGTTGAACCCTATCAGACTGAATAAGATGAGTTTTTGAAAATTCATCTTATTCATTTTCATTCCATCGATTGACGATATAAAGCTTAGACGACGAATTGTTTAGGCGCTTCTAAGTTTTTAATTGCATTATAGATTTGATCAGCATGGTTACACACAATCAGTTTGGCACGATGTTGTGGTGGTAAAAAGCCTTCAACAACAGCATGATCTAACTGGGCAATCAAATGGTCATAAAATCCATTCACGTTATATAACATCATGGGTTTTTGATGTTGATTGAGTTGTCCCCATGTGGCGACTTCTAAGATTTCTTCAAAGGTTCCAAAACCACCTGGAAGAGCAACAAAGGCACTGGCACGATCTGCCATCATGGCTTTTCGTTCATGCATACTTTGTACAATGTGTAGTTCAGTCAGTTGATTATGTGCAATTTCATAATCCAGCATAAATTCAGGGATCACGCCTACCACATCACCACCATGTTCAGTCACGGTATCTGCAACTTGTCCCATCAAACCAATACTGGCACCACCATAGACAATACCAAAACCATGTTCGGCTATGCCTTGAGCCAATTGAATTGCTTTTTCTCTATAAGTCGGATTATTTCCAGGTCGGGAGCCACAATACAGTGCAATTAAACATTGAGTTGCTTTAGGAGTTTGCTGATCTAATTCTAACGATTCATTTATCATTACAGGCAATACACTATTCATCATTTATTTTTTCACCTTAACTTATCATGTTCTTATGTATTTCGACTACCTTAAGCAAGAAATATGACAAAAACATGTTGCGTTATAGGCACTTTTGCAATGATTTGTATCGTTAAAGAGTTGCTGTTGAGGTGAGAGTGAGCAAATCATGGAAATGAGCGATCTCTGGCGTTACGACAATATAGTGAGTTACGATTTATGCGCTAAGCAAATAAAATCCCATACAAATAAGATGAAATTTTTATCAAAACTGCCTATAATTAAAGCCTGTTTATCAACAAATGAATCATCATGGGTAGTGGTTGTAGTCGCTCCGAAAATGCACAATCTTTAGACAAAAAAATATTTCAAAATAAACTAAAGTTTTCTTCTCTGTTTCGAAATTTACAGTTCTCAAATGCTGAAAATATCAATTGCGCAACTGCAATGGAGCAAGATCAATGATACTTGAATGGATGTCCGATCCTTCGGCGTGGGTTGGTCTGGCGACTTTGGTTGTTTTGGAAATAGTTCTAGGTATTGATAACCTTGTTTTTATTGCAATTTTGGCAGAAAAACTTCCTCCAGAGCAACGTAATAAAGCACGGATTTTAGGCTTGTTGCTTGCGCTGTGTATGCGTATGGTTTTACTGGCATCCATTGCTTGGGTGGTTACGCTCACCGCACCTTTATTTCATATTTTCGACCATCCTTTCTCTGGTCGTGACCTTATCCTGTTGTTTGGTGGGGTATTCCTGCTTTTTAAAGGTACAATGGAACTGCATGAACGCCTTGAAGGTGGACAGGATTTAAAAGAAGAAAATCCAGTCCATGCGGCTTTTTGGATGGTGATTGTTCAGATTGTCATTCTTGATGCTGTATTCTCACTAGACAGTGTGATTACTGCGGTAGGCATGGTGAAAGAGCTTTCAGTGATGATGATTGCTGTGGTGATCGCCGTCGGGATTATGCTGTGGGCATCTAAACCTTTAATGGACTTTGTTAACAAACATCCGACTGTCGTGATTTTATGTCTAGGCTTCTTGATGATGATTGGTTTTTCATTGATTGTTGAGGGCTTTGGATACCATATTCCGAAAGGTTATTTATATGCTGCCATTGGTTTCTCGGTATTGATTGAGTTCATGAACCAAACCATGCGTAAGAACCAAGAAAAGATGGTCACAACCACAGATTTGCGTTTCCGTACGGCTTCAGCAGTGTTGAAAATGTTAGGGGGCAAAAATGCAGAAAGTCAAAATGGTAAAGCCGATGATGTGATTGCAACACAAGCTTTAGCCGATGAAATCTTTGATGATGAAAATGGGGCATACCATAGTGTCATGGTACAAGGTGTATTGGGTTTATCTGAGCGCCCAGTGAAATCAGTTATGACGCCACGACCAGAATTAGAATGGTTGGACTTGGATGAAGACGAAGCCACCATCAAAGAAAATTTAATGGCAATGTCTCACTCAAGACTGATCTTAGCGCATGGTGAATTAGACAATATCGCAGGTATTGTGCTCACGCATAAAGTGCTCAATGATTATATTGAAACGGGTATTTTGAATTTTGACAAACACTTACGTGAACCTGTCATTGTTCATGAAAATGCACAAGTGTTGATGGTGATGGAGCAACTACGTCAAGCACCTTTGCAAATGGCGATTGTCCTCAATGAATATGGTTCAATCGAGGGGATTGCCACGCCTATTGATGTACTTGAGGCGATTGCAGGTGAATTCCCTGATGAAGATGAGTTGGAGGCTGCTGCTGAAAGCTTGGAAGATGGTTCATTGATGTTGGAAGGTTCAACCGATATTCGCCATGTTTCATTGCTGTTAGGTCGAGACTTGGTAGATGAGTCAGAGCAATATTCAACACTTTCGGGTTATATCTTGTTCCATCTTGGTCGCTTACCTGAAAATGGTCAGAAGTTACAAGCAGATGGTTATGAGTTTGAAGTGGTCACGATGGATGGGCATAAGATTGAAAAAGTTCATATTGTGGCATTGTCGCCATCTAAAGACTCAGAATAAACCTTAATATTGAAAGCAAGGATATTGAAAACAAGCCAGTTGAAAAACTGGCTTATTTTTTTGTTCAGATGATCGGTATAAGCTGTAGCGTAGCCAATGGCGACATTCATGTTGCTTTAGGATAGAGAGATCTTCCACGGTTTATTAAAAGAGCAAAACAAATAAAGCATCAAACAGTCACTAAAAATTCGTATAAAAGGTTTAAAGTCGAGTTGGAATAAATCATTCAAAGTAAATGACTTATATGAATAATCTGGTGGTATGACTTGAGTATTCTTGAAAACTTGCATCATTTAAATCAGCTGTTTTTATCACGCTATATTTTTGTGAAAAGTTTCGATTTTAAGTAGGGTTGCATTATCATTTAAGCCTATTCAGATTTTGAGTTTACTATGTCCAATCTATCCTGTCCCTGTGGTTCGGCGCAATATAGTCAATGTTGTCAGCCACTACATTCGGGGCAAAAAAAAGCCCAGACAGCTGAGCAATTAATGAAATCTCGCTATAGCGCATTTGCCAAACAAGAGATTGCATATATTGTGGCAACAACTGCATTGGGGCAGCAGCAAGCATTGGATGTACAGGCGATTGCAGCATGGAGTACGTCTAATCAGTGGCTCAAATTAGAGGTAGTTCAAGCCAAAGAAAAGCTGGATAAAAATCACGCTCAGGTTGAGTTTAAAGCACATTTTCATGATGGTCAGCAAACGCAGATTCATCATGAAGTTTCACATTTTGTCTATCATGTAGATCAGTGGTATTTTTTAGATCCAACTAC
Organism: Acinetobacter sp. WC-743; assembly: GCF_000335555.1. Classification (NCBI taxonomy): domain Bacteria; kingdom Pseudomonadati; phylum Pseudomonadota; class Gammaproteobacteria; order Moraxellales; family Moraxellaceae; genus Acinetobacter; species Acinetobacter sp. WC-743. The sequence continues at coordinate 27,329 of NZ_AMFQ01000009.1, forward strand.
AGATCAGCAAGTTACAATGAAACAGCCTTGTATTTGTGGATCAACAAAAAAATTTAAGCAATGTTGTGCGCAATTCTTGTAGCTTTTAGCTCGTTTTGACTTAAAATAGCGCGCATCTTTTACCCATCAGTGGATGAAGGGCAATGTTACTGACCATTATTTATATTATTGCAATTACAGCAGAAGCCATGACGGGAGCGTTGTCAGCAGGACGACGTAGTATGGACTGGTTTGGTGTAGTGTTGATTGCCTGTGTAACCGCACTCGGCGGTGGTTCGGTCCGTGATGTCTTGTTGGGACATTATCCGCTCACTTGGGTGAAACATCCTGAATATCTTGTACTGACATGCTGCGCGGCTTTTGTCACAATTCTCATCGCTAAATGGATGAAGCATTTACATTCCATTTTCTTATTGTTAGATGCCTTGGGTTTAATTGGTTTTACCATTATTGGTTGTCAGATTGCGTTACAGATGGGGCATGGTTTTGTTGTTTCAGCAGTTGCTGGTGTTTTGACAGGTGTGTCAGGCGGTATTTTACGAGACATTTTGTGTAATGATGTTCCGTTGGTATTCCGTCGAGAGTTGTATGCATCAATTTCCTTTGTTGCTGTTATTTTCTACTGGTTCTGTATAGACTTTGGCTTATCTCTAGAAATCACTGTAATTTCGACATTGGTGTTTGGTTTTGCGCTACGCTGTATTGCCATTTATTTTGGTTTAGAAATGCCGAAATTTATTTATAAAGATGATGATGAGCAGTCGGCATCCTCTAAAGATGAAAGCTGAATATAGTGATGCTATTTAGAAGAGTATTTTGAAGATTTATCGCCGAATTTGAGGTTGTATATGTCATATAGAGGCAGCCCAAAGATTAAACTTGGAAAATTTACAACCTTAGATTTTAGAGCAAATTTTCAACTCGTCAGAAAAGTTGATGTCATGCAAAAAAACAGTCTCAGTTAAAGGGTTTAATCGCCATTATTGATCCTGTAAATATTCCATCTCGAAAAATTTTGATCAACAATGGTTTTCATTCTCAAGAATTTAAAGATTTTGACGGATTGTCGGGAGAAATTCTGAACTTAATTCTTCAAAAATAAAGTGTATGCCACGCTTGTCGATCAATTTACCTATTTGTTGAGTGTCTTATGGATTTAGTATCACGTGTACAACGTCTACCCATTGGGAAGTTTCACTATACTTTGCTGTGGGTGATCGGACTGGGCTGGATGTTCGATGCCATGGATACAGGTCTGATTTCATTTATTTTGACCAAAATGGCAGAAGAATGGCAGATGACACCTACGGAAAAAGGCTGGGTGGTCTCGATTGGCTTTGTCGGAATGGCAATCGGTGCTGTATTTTCAGGTGGCTTGGCTGATCGAATCGGTCGAAGAACAGTCTTTGCGATTACTTTGGTGACCTATAGCGTTGCAACCGCGTTATGTGCTTTTGCGCCGAATCTGACATGGCTGTTGATTTTCCGTTTTATTGTCGGATTAGGGCTGGGTGGGCAATTGCCTGTTGCTGTGACGCTGGTCAGTGAATATATCCCTGCTCAGGTTCGAGGTCGGTTTATTGTTTTGCTTGAAAGTTTTTGGGGGTTAGGCTGGTTAGTTGCAGCTTTGATTTCATACTTTGTGATCCCTGATTATGGTTGGCATATCGCATTTTTGATTGGTGGATTACCTGCCATTTATGTTTTCATGATTTTGAAAAAAGTGCCTGAATCTGTTCCTTATCTAATTAATCGTGGTCGCATTGACGAAGCTCATGCGCTGGTACAAAAACTTGAACGGCAATGTGGTGTAGAAGTCATCACTACGATTGAAGTCAAACCTGTTGCCGCCAAGCCAAATCTTTCCTTCACTCAACTGTGGTCGAGCGCTTTTGCCCGCCGTACCTTGATGTTGTGGTTGATTTGGTTTGGTATCGTCTATTCTTATTATGGCATTTTCACATGGTTACCCAGTTTGTTGGTCAAACAAGGTTATACCATCGTGCAGTCCTTTGAATATGTCTTGGGCATGATTTTGGCGCAGTTGCCGGGTTATGTTGCTGCTGCTTGGCTGGTTGAAAAGCTGGGGCGTAAAGCTACGCTGGCAGGCTTTATTGCGATGTGTGCGGTATCTGCGTATTTCTTTGGACAAGCTACCTCAGTCAATATGATCATGTTTTGGGGCTGTTTAATGTCTTTCTTCAATTTGGGTGCGTGGGGTGTTTTATATACTTATACGCCTGAACAGTATCCCACCAACATTCGTGCCTTTGGCTCAGGTTGGGCATCTGCGATTGGGCGTATTGGAGGAATCGTTGCACCACTGGTCGTCACTCATATGATGGTGGCAAGCAATGGTTTTAGTTCAGTCTTTATGATGTTTACAGCCGTACTTTTAGCAGTAGCAGCTGTTGTAATGGTCTTGGGTGAAGAAACCAAGAGCAAGACTTTAGAAGAGATTGGGTTATAGTGGTTGATTAGAAGTATTAAAAGTAAAGCGCCAAAAAAACGATAACAAATAATAAGTATAGAATGGCTGATATCGGGTTAATCTTAGCGATCAGCCGTTTTAATTTTTCGTATATTGAATTAAAAACAAACAATTTATCGCTATATTATGGGCTAGATCAGACAAGAATTAAGGGCGAAATAATGAAAAGTAAAATAGGATTAAGCTTCTGTATTATTTATCTTTTGCTTAGTGCATTTTGTCTTTATATTGCATTAGATCCAATGACTGATAACAAAGGAAATTTTGTTTTCTTACAATTACCCATAGGTTTTCAAGTGTCAGCATTTAATGTAATAGGGTTAGGTCCTTTATTGGATCGGTTGTCTTGGATGGAAGCGTATAGCTTAGTGGTTCCTGTTACTTTGCTGTTTTTATATGGGATCGGATGGTTGCTGAGTTTGAGCATCCATTTTATAAACGCACGAATTGGACCACTCTAATAAGTTTCAGCATTTATAAATTTCGTTTGAAATAAAGTGTATATTCGAATTTTAAAATAACCATTTAAATAAAAGTTGCTCATTTTCCAAAAAGTGGATAATTTTACGTCATTAGAAACACCGAAAGACGCAATTTGTCGTTGTGGCGTACACTTGTGCTTGTGTCGTCAGGCGCTGCGACTTAGCATAAGAATGTAGATACATCAGCATTTATTTAGAACGAATTTAATTAGGATAAAAGGTTGTTATGACAAGCCTTGCGCATCATGCGACAGAAAACCGTTCCGTAGCAGAATTTACTGAACAAGCTTACCTGAACTATGCCATGTACGTGATCATGGATCGTGCACTGCCTCATATCAGTGATGGTTTAAAACCTGTACAGCGCCGTATCGTCTATGCGATGAGCGAGTTGGGATTAAAGCCAAGTGGTAAGCCAAAGAAATCTGCACGTACAGTCGGTGACGTACTGGGTAAATATCATCCTCATGGTGACTCTGCATGTTATGAAGCTATGGTGCTGATGGCTCAGCCATTTAGTTATCGTTATCCATTCATTGAAGGTCAGGGCAACTGGGGTTCACCTGATGATCCTAAGTCTTTCGCAGCAATGCGTTATACCGAAGCTAAACTTTCAACTTATAGCGATTTATTATTATCAGAGTTAGGTCAAGGTACTTGTGATTGGCAAGATAACTTTGATGGTTCAATGAAAGAGCCAGTGAGTTTACCTGCGCGTGTACCGAATATTTTGCTGAATGGTACAACAGGTATTGCTGTTGGGATGGCGACCGATATTCCACCGCACAACTTACGTGAAGTGGTCAAAGGCACAATTGCATTAATTCGTAATCCTAATTTAACCGATGAAAAAGTTGCAGAATATATTCCTGCCCCTGATTTGCCGACCAAAGCAGAAATTATTACCTCACGTGAAGAATTACTTAAGCTCCAAACCACAGGGCGTGGAAGTTACCGAACACGTGCAATTTATCATATTGAAAAAAATGAAATCGTCATAACTGAACTGCCTTACCAAGTTTCAGGCTCTAAGGTTATTACGCAAATTGCAGATCAGATGCAAGCCAAAAAATTGCCTTTGGTGAGTGATTTACGTGATGAGTCAGATCATAAAAACCCAACACGTTTAGTGATTGTACTGCGCTCAAATCGTATTGATGCAGAAGCGGTAATGAGTCATTTGTTTGCGACTACAGACTTAGAATCCAGTTATCGTGTCAATATGAACATGATCGGAGCTGATGGTCGTCCACAAGTCAAATCAATCCGCAGAATATTATTAGAATGGATTGAAATTCGTAAACATACTGTCACACGTCGACTGCAATATCATCTCAACAAGATTGAAAAGCGCCTGCATATCTTAGGTGGTTTGATCATTGCTTATTTAAACATTGATGAAGTGATCAAAATCATTCGTGAAGAAGATCAGCCAAAACCTGTGTTAATGATGCGTTTCAATATTGATGAAATACAGGCTGAAGCGATTTTAGAACTCAAGTTACGTCATTTGGCAAAACTTGAAGAAATGGAAATGCGTCGTGAGCAGGAAGAACTTGAGGCAAGAGCGGCGGTGATTCGTGAGCAGTTGGCAAATCCAGAATCTTTAAAATCTTTGATTATTGAAGAGCTTAAAGATGATGCGAAAAAATTTGGTGATGATCGCCGTTCACCAATTGTGCAACGTGAAGAATCACAGGCAATGAGCGAGCAAGACTTGATGCCTGCTGAAGCTGTCACAGTAATTCTTTCAGAAGCAGGTTGGATTCGTTCAGCCAAAGGTCATGAAATTGATGTTGAGAAATTGAATTTCCGTGCAGGCGATCAGTACTTGAGTTCTGCACAAGGTAAGTCGAATCAAAAAGTGTATATTTTGGATGAGACCGGTCGAAGTTATGCCTTGTCAATAAATAGTTTGCCTTCTGCACGTGGTTTGGGAGAACCGTTGAGTTCAAAACTGTCACCTGCTAACGGTGTGAGCTTTATTCAAGTACTGGTAGAGGATGAAGATAAAGAAATTATTGCTGTAAGTTCAAAAGGTTATGGTTTTAAATCTCAAGCGAAACAATTGGATACAAATGCTAAAGCGGGTAAAACATTCTTGACTGTAGCGGATGATGCGAAAGCTATGCCGATAGAGGTCGTTGAAAATCAGACTCATTTGGCTATACTCAGTTCAGTAGGACGTTTACTTTTGATTGATTTGTCAGAATTGCCAACGCTGAATAAAGGAAAGGGAAACAAGTTGATACAACTTGAGGCTGATGAATATATTCAGTTTATGCTAACGTTGAATTTAGATGATGTAATTCAAGTGCTTGCAGGACAGCAACAATTAAAACTAAAAGGTGATGATTTACAGAAGTATATTGGTAAACGAGCATCGAAAGGTCAACTCTTACCCCGTGGATATCAAAAAGCAAATAAACTGTTGATTCAAAGATAAAACTAGCATCCTTGGATCGAAATACGTTATATATGCAATGTGTTCGTGGAAATGGATGCAATATTGAGCACAAAGAAGCCAAAAAATTATGCTCGATATTGAGAAAAACAGTTTAAAACTAAGGATTACTGATTGGAGATTATGGCATTATGGAAAAGATTTGGTTCGCTGAATACCAAAAGACTGGGATTCCAGAGACTGTAGAATTGCCCCAGGAAAATACTTCTCTTATTGATATTTTTGAGCGTAATTTCCAAAAGTTTGGTTCGCGTGATGCCTTTATCTTCATGGATAAGGTGATGTCATTCAGTGATCTTGAATTGGCAAGCCGTAAATTTGCAACTTATTTACAAAGTTTGGGTTTGGCAAAAGGCGCACGTGTCGCAGTAATGATGCCTAATGTCCTTCAATATCCTATTGTTGCTTTGGCGGTATTCCGTGCAGGTTTAGTGCTCGTCAATGTCAACCCACTTTATACTGCACGTGAACTAGAGCATCAGTTAAATGACTCAGGTGCAGAAGCATTGGTTATTGTTGAAAACTTTGCCACTGTTTACCAAGCAATTATCGGAAAAACGCCAGTAAAACATGTGGTTGTTGCCTCTGTTGGTGACATGCTAGGTACTTTAAAAGGTACTCTAGTGAATTTTGTATTACGTAAAGTACGTAAGCAAATTCCAGATTGGAACATTCCTGGACATATCAAATTTAATGCTGCATTGGCAAAAGTAAGTCCAAGCAACTACAAACGCCCTAACATGACGTTGAGTGATACTGCTGTGTTGCAATATACAGGTGGTACTACAGGTGTTTCAAAAGGTGCTGAACTGACTCATCGCAATTTAGTTGCAAACTTAATGCAATGTGATGGTATTTTCCAAAGTAAGTTTGGTCAGGGTGACGGTGCAAAAGATGACCGTATCTTCTGTGCATTGCCGCTTTACCACATCTTTGCATTTATGGTGTGTGCACTTTATGGTATGTACAAAGGTCAAGCAAATATTCTGATTCCTAACCCACGTGACTTACCTGCGGTGATTAAAGAATTACGTAAATATCAGCCGGGCTTTTTCCCAGCGGTCAATACATTATTCAATGCATTGGTACATAACGAAGAATTTAGACAGCTCGATTTCAGCAATTTAAAAATGGCGATGGGCGGTGGTATGGCTGTATTGCCTTCAACTGCGGAAGAGTGGAAAAAAGTGACGGGTACCATCATTATTGAAGGTTATGGTTTATCTGAAACTTCGCCTGTTGCAACAGCTAACCCACCTGCAACGACTGAATTCAGCGGTACAATCGGTGTTCCATTACCTTTGACTGATGTGGCGATCCTTGATGATGATGGCAACCACCTACCACAAGGTGAACAAGGTGAAATCTCGATTCGTGGACCACAAGTCATGAAAGGTTATTGGAACCGTCCTGATGAAACTGCGAAAGTGATGACAGCTGATGGTTATTTCCGTACTGGTGATATCGGTGTCATGGATGCCCGTGGTTACTTTAAAATCGTAGATCGTAAGAAAGATATGATCTTGGTGTCTGGTTTTAATGTTTATCCATCTGAAATTGAAGAAGTCATTGCACAACATCCAAAAGTGCTTGAAGTTGCAGCGATTGGTGTACCTGATGAAAAATCTGGTGAAGTGCCAAAACTGTTTGTTGTGAAAAAAGATCCTTCATTAACAACAGAAGAAGTTCTTGAATTTGCAAAACAAAACTTAACTGGCTATAAACGCCCACGTTATGTGGAGTTTATGGATGATTTACCAAAATCGAATGTAGGTAAAATCTTACGTAAAGATTTGCGTAAATAAGCAAAAACTCGAATTGAAAAAGCGCCAAGATTGGCGCTTTTTTTGTAACATAGAACAGTGCAACGATGGATAGAATCAGAAATTTTGCTTTGAGCGACTATACCAACCATCAATATAGGGACGGCTTAAACCTACAATCGCAGTAAAGGTCAACATTGTTCCCATTTGACGACCTAAAGCAGAAGGAACAATACTGCCGTAACTCATATAAATATCAATCAAACAATAGATGATAATGATCGCAAGCCACAAATATAGATTCATTCGTTTGATCGCAACCGCAAAAAAAGCCACAATTAAAATGATAAGCGTGCCTAATGTTGACTGCCAGTTATAATTGGCACAAATCACACATAATAAAAATGCCAAAATAGGCAGCACAATTTTAAGAATACGATCAATCTCGGCATGTTGCTGGCGTTGTTTCTCTAAAACTTCAAACAATTCATTTTGGTCGGGCTGCACGACATTGTCCTCACTACACAATTTTGCAAAACTCTGCATTAAACAAAAAATATTCTGTTATTGCCATGCTATGATAACCTGCATTAACACTTCATGAGAAAAAATCATGTCTGGGATAGATGGCATCATATATTTAATTCTAATTGCCTGTTTACTTCCTTATGTTTTTACCATTATTGCGAAAGTATCTGGGGGATTTAAACTCGCAGATAACCAGAATCCTCGTGACTTTTTAGCCAAAAGCACAGGCTTGTCGGCACGCGCCAATGCGGTACAACAAAATAGTTTTGAAAGCTTACCTTTATTTATTGCCGCTGTGCTTATGGCTGAGTATATGGTGGTCTCACAACATTTGATCATGATGTTGGGGATCGCTTATATTGTACTGCGCATTATCTATGGGATTTGTTATCTAGCCAATATTTCAGCATTACGCTCAATCATTTGGTTTCTATCGATGGCTTGTCCAATCATTTTATTATTATTGATTATTCGAATTGTCTGAGTGGATTTAGACGAAATCGATTCATTTTGATGATGCAAAATGTATAATCCGCAGCTGTTCGCGTATTTTAGCGTTATAATCGTCAAGATTTTTTATAAGACCTCACTTCAAAGAGTATCCTATGAGCTATAGCAATATTCCTGCTGGTAAAGATGCACCTAATGACATCTATGTAATCATCGAAATCCCAGCCAATGCTGCACCAATCAAATATGAAGTAGATAAAGATTCAGATGCTTTATTTGTTGACCGTTTCATGGGTACTGCAATGTTCTACCCAGCGAACTACGGTTATGTTCCAAATACCTTGTCTGAAGATGGTGACCCATTAGACGTATTGGTCGTTACACCACATCCATTGGTACATGGTTCAGTGATTCGTTGTCGTCCAGTGGGTAAATTAAACATGGAAGATGACGGTGGTATCGATGCGAAACTTATCGCTGTACCACACGACAAATTAACACCGCTTTATAAAGATGTGAAAGAATATTCAGATCTTCCAGCTTTGTTGTTGAATCAAATTGAACACTTCTTTGCACATTACAAAGATTTAGAGCCTGGGAAATGGGTTAAATTGACAGGTTGGGAAGGTTCTGAAGTTGCTAAAGCTGAAGTATTAAAAGCAATCGAAGCAGCCAAATAAGCCTGATAGAAATGCGGTTTGAAGATTAAATAATTGTTCAAATCAATAAAAAAACCTGCATGATTAAATGCAGGTTTTTTTATGGTTCATTTTTCTATTTTAGATTAGAAAAATTTCACAGGGATATCAAGGAAAATACGCCATTCGTTGGTATCACCGATATAAACAGGGTTATACGCGTCGCTTGCACGGTAGTAAGAGTGGCGAACACGTAAGCTTGCATCTTTTGCAAAACCGCTTTGCATAGTGTATTTCACTTGGTTGAAGAATTCGCGTTCTTGAGCATTGTCGGTCACATTGCGAACTTTAATATCCCAACCATAAACAAATGCAGTCGTCCAGTTTAATCCTGGAACACCATAACCACCAAAGTCTAAGTTATATTGAACTTGAGCAGATTTTTCATGGTTACCAATAAAGTCAGACAAGTACGAGTTTGGTAAATAAACACTTTGGAAACCATCGGCATTTTGACCATAGTCATAACCAACATCACCCGTGTTTTGTTGGTAAGCCAACATCACACTGTGTGGACCTTGATTATAGGTTGAAGACAACGCCCAAATATTATTGGTCTTTTCTACGCCTGCTTTACCTGTGTCTGCATAGTCAGCATCAACTGGACCCGTTGCTGAGTACGTATTGGCATTTTTATCAAACTTAGTGTGATAACCACTGAAGTCAAACGTCAAAGAGCTTTGATTTGCTAGAGGATATTTATAATTTGCATTGATATAATGACGCTCTAAAGCATTCTTAGAATCTAAACCATAATAAGATGCACTGAGTTGGTCATCAAACTTATATTTAGCACCCCAAACAATGGCATCATCCAGATGATTACTGTCTGTATTGATATGATCAGACATTTGGTCTTTGGTAAATTTACCAGCAACAAGTTCTAAGTTCTTAATTTCACGGCTAGTCAATAAAGTCCCTGTAAAGTATTCAGGAACAAGACGTGTGGTATTACTTGCCAATACAGGTAAATCTAAAACTTGAGTACCATAACGCACAGTTGTGTTTGAGAAACGTGCTTTCACGTTTGCACCACCACGAGCCCAGTGATGGTAAGGATTACCTTGATCATCACGAGGGATCATGTTGTTGCCTGAATGTTGGTTGTCACCAATTTTAAAAGAACCGTCACCCACAACACCCACACCAAAACCAACAACGCCTTGTGTGAAACCTGAATCTAAGTCAACAATTGCAGTTTGTGCAAATGAACTTTGGTCTTCGATGCCATGTTTTTTATCGCGAAGGATGTAACCAGTACGAAACAATACAGAACCTTTGGCATCTTCAACGAAACCTTTTGCATCACTTTGTTCGCTAGCAAATGTAGGTGTAATTAAAGCAGCATTAATTAATATAGCTAAAGTAAGTTTTGGAGCATTCAACATGAATTGCCTCGTGAACGAGAATAAATGGTACTGACTGATTGAATTCAGAGCAGATAATGGATGAATTGTATATTTAATCTATAAAAAGGGAATGACCTTTGATTAAAAATATTACATTTTTGTAATTTTCTACTCAATATTAATTTATTTCTTTATGAAAAAAAATTCTAAAGTTGCTTAAATATGATTAAATTGTTTGAAATATCCATTATTTTAATGAATTTGGTTATTCTGTAGCCACTATTTTTACCAAAAATTCAAAAAAACAGTAAAATTTCAGCAAATTTTTCCTCTTACTTATTTAATTTCATGAATTCAATTTTTTCCCAAATTTTATGGGCTTTGCCTATCTGTGTTGTATCGTGTTCTGTATTTGCGGATCAGACAGATCATTCTGCTGAAAATAGTATAATTTCTGGAAATATAGGGGTGGTATCTAAGTATATCTATCGCGGTGGTGAGGAAAATCAAGATCTTGCAATGCAAGGCGGTTTAGCCTATGCGCATCAAAGTGGCATAACATTAGGCTATTGGGGGTCGACTTTAGGCTATGATCCATCAGATGACAGACAAGATCATGGCTTTGAACATAATTTCTATCTGTCATATGGACAGGAAATTGATCAAAATTGGCGCTACAATCTTAAAACCACAGCCTATGTGTACCATCATGGTGGAACGGTCTACGCTGAGCAGGGGGATCATCGTAAAACTGATGATTTAGACATTTTAGCTGAGTTTGTTTATAAGAATTTAACAGTGGGTGCGGCAGTAATGCTCGCTGATTCTTCTTATGCCAATGCGGGTGATGTCTACTTAAGTGCCGCTTATAGTTATCCTTTAGCGCATGAATTTGTGTTCAATACATCTTTTGGCGGCTCTTTCTACAATACTCAGCACGATAATCAGATTGTGCAGTCGAAAAAGAATTTTACCTTCAATGAAGCGCGTATAGGTGTCAGTAAGTCAATTGCAAATACTGGGCTGTTGGCATCGTTTGATTACGTCGTAGGTGGCAAGAGTCGTATTGGAGAAGATTATGATGATCACATGGTACTTGGCTTGATCTACAATTTTTAGCTGATACTCAAGCCCCATTTTTATGCTCAAAAATTTAACACAGTGCATGACCTAAGATTGGGCATGCACTTTTTTTAAGCATTTTTTAAGTTAAAATCTGTTTTTTGATCAAAAATAGTACATTTTGTTGCAGTGTTGTGACATTTAAGCTTTGAAAAATATTTATGAGATTTTTATGTCACGAATCACATCAATGATAGAAAATTTATGCGACGGTTTTACATACTCATCAGCAGTCAAAATCATGCTGAAAGTAGGTAAATATGAAGCATCGTCATTTCGTGTTCAATGATCTAATGATCCGTACACAACTCAGAAAAAGAAATTTTATCCAACAAAAAAAATTAATAATTTTATTTATGATCAATAGTTTGGGGTGTTTTAATCAAAATTATAAAAAATTAAAAAATATTCTTGGCATGGCAATTGCTAAATGCTTAGGGAGTTCATCAAATTTTAGCATAACAAATAAACATCGTATGATGGGGGAGCACTCAAGATGAAATTCTCAACTAAAGCACTAGCATTGGCAGTTTTATCGTCTACAGCAACTATGGCAATGGCGGAAGATAACGCACTGTCAAAATTAGGTTTAAGTTTCTCAGGAAGTGCTGCCGTAACGAATGACTATCGTTTTCGTGGTATGACGCAAACAATGAGTGATCCAGCAGTGCAAGCAGGTTTCACTTTATCGCATACTTCAGGTCTATATGTTGGTCTATGGGGCTCCAATGTGAACTTTGGCGAGTCAGATCCTCATTTAGAATTAGACCCATCGATCGGTTTTACAACACCATTAGAACTTTCACCAACCTTTAAGCCAACTTTAGATGTTGGTGTGGTTGAATATAACTACCCAAGTGCAAGCAGTGACTTTAACTGGACTGAATTTTACGCAAAATTAATATTTGCAGATGTGTTTGTGAAAGGTGGAAGTTTATTAACAAACGTGAACTATACCAATGACTGGGCTGCAGTCGGTGGAAATAGCTGGAATTTTAACCTAGGTTATTCTGCACCATTCGGCGATACTGGTTTTGGTGGTGTTGCCAATGTGGGTTATACCACAATGGATGAAAAAGCATTACCAGATGGTAAAGACAACTATGTAGACTGGAAAGTTGGGGTTAACTACAGTGTTAAATCAATTCCAGGTGTTACTGCGGAACTTGCTGCTGTAGGGACAAATATTGATACAGATGGTTTTACCAATGCTTCAAAACGTGGAGTTGAAACAGGTGCTGTGTTTACGCTAACCAAAGCATTCTAAGTACGATTAAAATGAAAAAAGGTGACTTTAAGTCACCTTTTTTTATATCCAGTCAGCCAAGTTAAGCGGTTGCTCCAAATGCAGCATGATAGTTGACTTTCCCATGAGGAATATCTTGGGTAAAGGCAAGGGCTTGAAAGTATTCAGCAGGGACACCTTCAAGGATCAAATGGGCATAAGGTTTAAAGCCAAATTTTGAGTAGTAAGCAGGATCACCAAGGACTACACATCCCGCAGCGCCAAGTTGTTTGAGTTGTTGTAAGGACTGTTGTATTAACGCCTTACCCACACCTTGTTGTTGGTACGCTGGAACAACAGAAACTGGACCTAAGCCATACCAGTTTGGCTCGCCAGAGGAAATCACCACAGGTGAAATCGCAACATGCCCGATGATCTTGCCTTCAAATTCAGCAACAATCGAAATACTTAATTGATTTGCTTCCCTGAGTGCATTCACGATGAAGTGTTCGGTGTGATCTGTATGTGCTGCATGTTCAAAAGCTTGTTGTGTGATATTGAAAATACTTTCAATATCATCTGCTTGTTCGTTGCGTAAAGTTAAGTTGAGCATCTTGATTATATCGTACCTATTATTTAGCTCATTCTAAGAGTGCTTTTATTGCACTGGCAAGGCTTAGTCTAAATACATTTTTTGAATTTGCCGAAACCAGCATTTAACGATTTTACTCATATTTTTTATGATCAATAGTGTTTGATCACCTGAGTTAAAAATAGGATGCAGACAGAATATGATCAGAAACTCTTAATGCCTGTGCAGCAATGGTGAGCGCAGGATTTACAGCTGCGGAGCTTGGAAAAAAGCTTGCCATTATGCGAAAAATTACTCCAATACGATTTGTTGTAGAAGGAGTTTTAATTGAATCACCTTGCTCTGCGTTTCTAGTCTCACATTATTATGCTTAATTTCCTGAATTCATTAGTAAATTTTATGCATACTCCATTAAATTCAAAAGAAATTAATGAAAATAGATAACAATTTAATAACGATTTCGTAAGAGATGAGTATTCTTGACCGTTCGTTACAATATTGATTATACTGTGGTAAGTTAGTATTTCTTGGCAATACCTTTAACCTTTGGTGAATTTAATGAGTGGAAGACCTAGGGAGTTCGATGATGAGGCAGTTATTACTGCTGCTATGGATGTATTCTGGACTAATGGCTATGAAGCAACTTCTGCGCAAGAGCTGGTTGAGCGAACAGGCTTAGGGCGGGGAAGCTTATATAATGCTTTTGGCAGTAAGATTGGGCTATATCACGAATCATTGAGGTATTATCAAGAATTAGGAATTCATATTCAATCAAATATATTAAATGGTTCTGGTACCACTAAAGAACGTTTACGTACTCTTATGTTATGGGGGATTGAGGGTGATCTTGACCCCGTCAAACGAAGGGGATGTATGGCATTATTTGCAGCCTTGGAACGTTCAGGTAAAGACCCAATTGTTGTACAAATAAGTCAAGTTTATGTAAAGCGTCTTGAAAAAGTTTTATTCGACTTATTTACTGAAGGACAACATAAGGGTGAAATAGTAAAAAATCGTTCGGCACTTTCATTAGCACGAGCCTTTTTAAGTAGTTATTACGGCTTAAGATTATTAGGTAGATCTATGCCAGAAAGAGAATTTCTTATAGATGTAATGGAAGGAACATTGGCTCAGCTATAAAAGTTTAAGTAGTTGTTGTCCTTTTTATTTTTTTAATTTTGGAATGATCATTAAAGAATGTTTGAAAAAGAATTGATCTCTCGCATATTTTGCATTGTAGATTTGATGCAAATATTTGCTTCATTCGTGTGGAAAGAGAGAAGACTATTTTAGTCTGATACGCATTGTTATGTTTTTATGGATTTCCAAGAACTTAGTTACTTATTGACACGGCTTTCTACGTTGTCATTTTTTGCAAAAGGAATGTCTTATGCTTAATAACACTGATGCACGCATCGAAACCATTCGTAATTATTTTCGTAAGGTAGATGCTAAAGATCCTACATTGCTTGACCTCTTCATTGAGGAGGTCGAGTTCTTCTTTCCTAAGTTCGGACTTGCGCATGGTAAGGAGGCAATGATAAGTTTCGCCGAACGGATCGGGGTGGAGGCAGCCCATCTTACTCATGATATTGATGGTTTAACCTTCACTGTAGATGGAGACCGAATAGTGGTCGAAGGACGTGAATGGGGGGTTACACGTGATGGACGCAAATGGCCAGATGGAATTATATCGCAAGGTCGTTTTGCAAATGTATTCGAATTTGATGGTAAGTTGATTAGTCGAATGTACATCTATGTTGATCCAGATGTAACTAATGGAGATCGTCAACGTGTGGCACTGTATCGCGGTGAAACTGCTATTAAAACACCCTATCAGGTTGTTACTCACTACTTTGAGTATTGGGCTGATCTGTGGGTGGAACCAAATGATCCGCAAAAGTTGGCTGCCGTTCTCGAACTATTCGCTGAAAAGGTCGATTGGGATATCCCTGGTAATAAAGAAGTTGTACCTTGGATTGGTCCTCGAAATGATAGAGAGTCAGTGGGTGCTTTTCACCAAGAGTTGGCAGCACAAATTGCACCTGAGCGATTCGAAGTACAGCATATTTTAGCTGATGACCAAGATGTCGTGGCAATTGGTGAACTATCATCTCGTGTTAAAGCTACAGGAAGTCTCATTGAGACTCCTTTTGCTTTTCTGTTCACAATAAAGGAGGGAAAAATCATTCGTTATCGTATGCTAGAAGATAGTTATGCTGTTGCTATTGCTGCATCTAGTCAGAAAGTTTAGATGAATGCGGCAAGTTAATTCTTAAAGTATTACTTATATTGATCATATCGTACCTATTATTTAGCTCATTCTAAGAGTGCTTTTATTGCACTGGCAAGGCTTAGTCTAAATACATTTTTTAAATTTGCTGAAATCAGTATTTAACTATTTTACTCATATTTTTATGATCAATAGTGTTTGATCACCTGAGTTAAAAATAGGATGCAGACAGAATATGATCAGAAACTCTTAATGCCTGTGCAGCAATGGTGAGCGCAGGATTTACGGCTGCGGAGCTTGGAAAAAAGCTTGCATCAACCACAAATAAATTATCATGATCATAAGATCTGCAAAAACTGTTGAGGGGTGAAGTCCGAGGATCAAGCCCCATACGAATAGTGCCACATTGATGCGAAGGTGTTCTTTTATCAAATGCTTGTTGAAGAACCCAATAGAAGCCACAATCTTTCAGAATTGCACTAAATTTATGCACTAACTTCTGATGTGCACTCCAATTATTTCTTTCCCATACCAAATTAATTTTGTCATTTTCAACAAAAACTCGATTATGTGGGGAGGGCAAATCTTCACTCATGGCATAAAAGTCGATGCTATGTTTGCTGAAATAATTCAAAGCAAAAGCGGGTATAAATGGGATATTGGATTTCAGAATTTTGCCCGAAACTTTGCCGAGAAGCTGAATATTGCCGAGTGGTAAACCATTAACACCATCATTTAAATAAAAGTCATTGATGCCAAAAGTTTTTGAGTAAAGTGAATCATTGGTATATCGATGATTAAAACCGATAATTGCTGAACAATTATGATTCATGAAGTTACGCCCAACCATAGTAGAACTGTTGGATAAACCCTCTGGATTGCTTTGATTTTTTGAACGAAGCAATAGTGCTGCTGAGTGAATAGCACCTGCTGAGAGCACCACCAGTTTAGGTCGAATGGATTCAAGCTTGCCATTGTGTGAAAAAATCACTTCTTCAATATGGTTTGTTGTTGAAGAGGTTTTTAACTGAATCACCTTGCTCTGTGTTTGTAATCTCACATTGTTGTATTGAATTGCCTGAATCAGTGGTCCCGTTTCTGCATCAATTTTGCCATTAAAAAAATGCGGGTGCGCATCCCAAGGTACTTTACGAGTTTGTTTCCATTGTTCAATATCCATTGCCAAAGGTAAGGGATAAGGATGAAGACCTTGAGCCTTGAGTTGGTCTTTGACTGCGCGAATTGCTGGTTCATCTTCAATTGCTTTAAATGGATAAGACGTTGAATGGTAAGGTTCGGTAGGATCAAAATGTTCATCGCCCCTCACTTTAAAAAGTACTTCTGCTTTTGCATACCACGGTTCTAAGGTTTGATAGGTAAATGGCCATGCTGGAGAGATTCCTCCTTGGTGTGTCATTTCTAAGAAGTCTTGTTGACGATACCTTGCCAGAACAGCACCAAAGAATTTGGAGTTGCCACCCACATAATAATAATTGCCTGGTTTAAAAGGTTTTTTATCTTTATCCAACCATTCTTCATTGGGCTTAAAGTATTGCTCTGTAAAAATCTTATCTTGATCTTCATTGATTGGAGAATCGGGCAGTTGAGTACCGCATTCAAGAATAAGTATATTCAGACCACTTGCGGCAAGACCTGCTGCCATTGTTGAGCCACCGATACCAGACCCTATGATGAGAATATCTGTTTGATGATTTAAAAACATAGTGATTCTCCAAAAGTAAGCGAGATATGCTTTTTATTTTCAATGGCTTGTTGTATTGCTAAAGCAATTTCTAAAGAACGTAAACCATCATAGGCTGTTGCAGCAGGTCGCCCCCGATTTTGAATGGCATTTTTAAACTGTTGAAAAGAACTGACGTATAAGTTGTGGTGCTCAATTGGAATACGTTGGCAACCCTTATCATTGTTAAGATGTAATTCTCCAATAGCATGTTGGGTCAATGTATTCGATGCCTGTAAATTTCCTTTGGAACCGATGATATCGATACTGGTTTGAAAATATTGTGCGGTAAAAGAATCATAAAAACTGACCAATGCACCTTTCGCAAATTCAATTGTACCCATCACTGTTTCAGGCACATTATTCGGGCTAAGCACTCCTGTTTGAGCCATAGCACTTACGCTGATAGGTTCATCGTTAAGTAAAAAGCGAAGTGTATCAATGTCATGAACAGTAATATCAAGGATAACGCCACCTTCTGAAGGTGTGTGGATACGCCAGCTCTGTAAATTCTTCGGCAGAGAGACAGCATGACAAAATCGAATGTTCTGCACTTCACCAATACAATTGTTTGCAATGAGTTCACGTATTTTTTGTATGACAGCAGAATTTCGAAGATGATAATTGACAGCTAAAACCACCTGATGGATTTTTGCCTGTTCAATCATCTGTTGGGCATCTGAGATACTGAGTGCCATCGGCTTTTCACACATCACGTGCTTTTTTGCTTTTAAAGCAATCATTGCTTGTTCGGCATGAAGCGAATTTGCACTCGAAATATAAACAGCGTCAACCTCATTGTCATAAAGTGCGTGTTTTAAATCATGAGAAAATTTTTGAATATTTTGTTTACGGGCAAAGTCTTGAGCTCGTACCAAATCATTGCTGACGATACCAGTCACTTCGTCACCAACTGCTCTGATCGCCGAAATAATCCATTCCTGTGCAACATTACTTGCACCCACCAATAGCCAGTTCATGTTTAGTCTCCTTGCTGAGAACAAAATATGCTGAATACCCAAATACCGAGGTAACAAATGATCGGTACATAAAGACTGGTACTCAATGAGCTGATATCTGCAACCAAACCTGTTAGAGGAGGAACAATTGCACCACCTACAATGCCACAACATAAGATGCCAGAGCCTTCAGCTGCTCTTTCTTTTAAGTGTTTCGAGGCAAGTGAGAAAATGGTCGGAAACATGATGGAGTTAAAGAAACCGACAGCGAGGATCGCAATTCCTGCAATATTTCCTCGTAAAGTACTACTGGTGAACAAAAGCGCCATAACTGCGATGGAAAACAATGCCAGTAGTTTGGCAGGTGTAATAATTTTCATCAGTGCTGAACACAGGAAGCGAGCGATCATTGCACCACCCCAGTAAAATGCAACAAGTTTGCCAGCATGTTCAGCAGAGATATTCATAATCTCGGCTTGAGATAAGTAGTTCACCAGAACACTGCCGATGGTGACTTCAGCACCGACATATAAGAAAAGACAAATAAAACCTAAAGCAAATCTGGGGGACTTTAGTAAGCTGAGTGAGGCGCTTAAACTTATATGAGCTGACGAGCTTAGGTTTTTAGGACCATCATTTCGAAAGCGCGCCAGTAAAATACAAAAGATAGCGATGACGATGGCAATACCAGTATAGGCATGACTGATGACAGAAGACTCCTGTTGCAGATATGCAGTCATTTCGATACTGCTCAATTGCGAGGTATCGACAGTCGCAATGCTTCCTAAGATGATAATCGCACCAAAGTAAGGTGCAATAGTCGTCCCCAATGAGTTGAAAGCGTGTCCAAGTGTAAGGCGGCTTGAAACTGTTTCTGCTTTACCCAACTGAGTGAGCAGGGGATTGGTCACCACTTGAATAATGGTCACCCCTACTGCAAGAATAAACAGGGCAGATAAAAAGGCTGCAAACATATGAATCTTGGTTGCAGGAATGAAGGCTAGACATCCGATTGCCATAACAAAAAGTCCAATAATGGCAGAACGAACATATCCAAATTTATAAATCAATCGACTTGCAGGAATAGAAGCAACAAAGTAAGCAAAGAAAAAAGCGGATTGAACGAGCATAGCTTCCATGTAGCTCAGTTGAAAAACTTCTTTGAGTTTGGGAATTAAAACGTCGTTCAGGCTGGTAATACTGCCGAATAGAAAAAACAAAGCAAAAACCATTATATTTAATGAATAATTATTTTGTGAATTCTGTCGGAGCTCTTGATTATTGAATAGCGTTTGATTTTTCATTTGATACCTTTCCGTGGTATATAAAAATGATAATAATCAGCATGGCTTTTTTAATTAATGTTGAATAGATATTAATTTATCAATAAATGATACTATTGTTGCAATATGTCAGGGAGTATAATAATGAGATCTGAATATGAGAAAGTTATAGTAAAACCATATTCATCCTGGTCATTTTTAAATCGAAGAATGGAGCAAGGAATACCTTTTCAGTGGCATCACCATCCAGAGTTTGAATTTACATTGACGGTGAATAGCTATGGTAAACGATATATCGGTAGCGATATTAGCAATTACCATGAAAACGATCTGGTCATGATTGGTCCAAACATTTCTCATACTTGGCAATCTTTTGGAAAATTTAACCCCAATCAGCCCTATATTGCTCTCGTGATCTGGGTTAGTACTGAATGGATTCAAAACGTTATCAATATTTTTCCAGAAATGCGATCTCTGAATAACTTACTTATCTTGTCAAATAATGTTGTGATCTTTAGTGACGATGTTAAGCATAAAGTGATTGATCATTTTCATAACATTCCAGCACTGGGTTGGTCTGAACGGACACCATTGTTATTAAAGATTCTTTTGACGCTTTCTCAAGATGAGAAAATGATCATCACACATGTTAATAAATTAAATATAAGCTCTGAGAACAATAAGAAAATTCAAAATTTTATAGAAGTAATGGACTATATCGATAAAAATTATCATAAGAAAATATCAATTGAGGATTTAGCCGAGATGTGTTTTGTGAGTCCGGCAACTTTCTATCGATCATTTAAGAAAATTTTAAAAAAATCACCGATGGAATATATTATTAATTTAAGAATTAATCATGCAGCAGAGTTAATTTTAGAGAGGAATATGGCAATAGCCAATATAGCAGAATATGTGGGTTATTCTTCTTTGGCGTTATTTAATCGGCATTTTAAGAGTATTAAAAAAATATCTCCACGCGAATACAGATTGAAATATAATAAACAATTTATATAATATTTCTGATGATTTTAGAGTTGTAGAATCATCAGATGGCTTAATCAATAACATTTGAGATGTATTATTTTTTTACGTCACTCATTTTAATCAAACGGGCAATATCAATTGTTCTTTCATAGATTAAATCTGCTGCATTGATACATGCCTCATTTAAATTCATCGGTCCTGAGGTTAAAGAAAATGCTGCACTTACACCATAGTCATAAAGCGCTTGATAATTTTCACCCAAAGCCCCTGCAATCACGATGACAGGTACGTTTGCTGCTTGTGCAATTTGGGCAATACCGAATGGCGTTTTGCCATTTAATGTTTGTCCATCAAATTTTCCTTCCCCTGTAATGACCCAATCTGCACCTTGGATTTTACTGGAAAGATGATTGAGTTCTGCAATGACTTCAACACCAGATCTGAACTCGGCATTTAAATAAGCTTTAGCAGCAAAGCCAAGCCCTCCAGCTGCACCCGAACCTTGCTCATTGCGTTTATCATGACCTAATAAGAGCGCAGAAAGATCAGCAAAATGAGCAAGGGCTTGGTCTAATTGCAAGACTTGATCTGGTGTGGCTCCTTTTTGTGGTCCAAAAATATAAGATGCACCATTTTCACCGCAAAGTGGATTAGTAACATCTGCTGCTAAAACAAATTTTGTTTTTGCTGTACGCGGATCGAAGTCAGTTAAATCAATTTTTGCTAAGTGTTGAAGTGCTAGACCACCAGCTGCAATGGGATGGTGGTTTTTATCTAAAAGTCGCGCACCTAAAGCGGATAAAAGCCCTGTGCCAGCATCATTTGTAGCACTGCCACCCAAGGTTAAAATAATTTCTTTAGCACCAACATCAAGTGCAGCAACAATCAGTTCACCTGTTCCAAAGGTACTGGTGATACACGCATCACGTTGAGTAGGTGCAAGGTATTGAATCCCACTTGCTTGTGCCATTTCAATCAAGGCAATTTTTTCAGTTTTTAACCAACCCCATCGGGCAAGAACAGGATTTCCTAAAGGACCTTGGACAGATTGTTCTCGCCATTCCCCTTTACAAATATCAAGGACCGCCTCAATTGAACCTTCACCACCATCTGCCATCGGGCAAATCAGAATTTCTGCTTCTGGGAATATGGTTTGCCATCCGAGTGCTATGCTTTTGGCGACACTCTGTGCAGACAAACTATCTTTAAACGAATCTGGAGCAATGATAACTTTCATAAATATTCTCAAAACCAATTTTTGAAGGAATAGGCGGACTTTTTAAGCATTACTGATCTAAAGCATTTTATTGTTCGATATTTATCCAGTGTTTCTTAATCCCGCAGCAATACCCGCAATACTCACCATCAGAGCTTGATCGACTGGAGTATTTTCTTGATGATCATTGGCTAAGTAGTCACGTCGCCGTTTCATTAATTCAGCTTGGAGTAAGTGTAATGGCAGTAGATAGGGGTTACGAACTTGCATGGATTGGTCAAGAACAGTATTGCTACCCAGTAATTTAGCTTCGCCCTTAATAAATAGTAGTGTTTCGACCGATTGTTCTAACTGAAAGCGTAATTGATGACCTAATTTTTTCAAATTTTCATCATCTGTTAAATGAGATTCATAATACAGCGTAATATGACGATCGGCTTTTGCAAGAACCATTTCCAACATATCGATCAAGGTTTGGAAATAAGGCCACTGAATCAGCATTTCATCGATTGAGGTTTTCTTCCCCTCCTTTAACATTTGATAGAGGGCTTCACCTGTACCTAACCATGCGGGTAACATTAGACGAATTTGAGTCCATGCAAATACCCACGGAATGGCACGCAATGATTCAATGCCACCACTGGTTTTGCGTTTTGCTGGACGTGAACCTAATGGAAGCATTTGTAGTTCGAGTTCAGGCGTAATCGACCTTAGATACTGCACAAAATATGGATTTTCTCTCACAGTTCGACGATAAGCGTTTACTGAGATATCGGTCATTTGGTGCATTAAGTCTCGCCATTCCTGTTTTGGAGTCGGTGGCGGCAGTAGGGTGGCTTCCAAAGCTGCTGCGGTATAAATTTCAAGATTTTGTAAAGCAATACTCTCTAATCCAAATTTAAATCGAATCATTTCACCTTGCTCGGTTACTCGTATTGATCCAGAAATTGAACCAGGTGGTTGTGAAAATAAAGCTTGCAAAGTAGGTGCCCCGCCTCGGCTAATCGATCCTCCTCGCCCATGAAATAGGGTGAGTTGAATATCGTGAGTTTTGGCAATTTCGGTTAGTTGTTCTTGGGCACGATATTGAGCCCAATTTGCAGACATAAAACCTGCATCTTTGGCAGAATCTGAGTAGCCGATCATCACTTCATGCTTAGCTTGGATATGTTGCTTATACCAATCTATTTGAAATAAGGTTTCCATTGTATTTGCTGCACCCTCTAAGTCTTTGAGGGTTTCAAATAGAGGAACAACCCGTAATGGTTGTAAAATGCCAGCTTCTTTCTGTAAAAGAAGTACCGCCAATACATCACTTGGATGTGCTGTCATTGAAATAATATATGCACCTAAGCTTTCAGTAGGTTGCCTAGCAAGCATCTGCATGGTCGCGAATACTTCTTTAACATCAGGGTGTTCGATTAGACTATCGGGTGAACTGTGTAAATATTTAGATAGCAACGGACGTTTGTTCTGTAATTCTCGAATTAAGAAATTTTGTCGCGCTTGTTCTGTCCATGATTCAAAATTTCCCAAGCCTAAATATTCAGTTACTGCCGAAATGGCTTGACGATGCCGACCAGATTCTTGGCGAATATCGAGTTTGAGTAGCTCAATACCAAAACAATTTACGCGATAGATGAAATCTAGCAATTTACCATTGGCAATCTCAGGTAAATGACACGCCATGAGAGAGCGGTGACATAGTAATAATGGTGCAAGTAATTCATTTTTATCTTGAATGACAGCGTTTAATTGATCATCACATTCAATCCCTTGTAATTTCAGGCTTAACCAATGCAGTGTTGTTTTTAGTTTTTCACGTATATGACGTAAATACTCTCGATATGGTTCAGGATGAGCATCACCGAGAGCTTCTTTCAATTCTTGTGAACAGGCTTGAAGGGAGAGTTCCCAACGAAG
Source organism: Acinetobacter sp. WC-743 (assembly GCF_000335555.1). Classification (NCBI taxonomy): domain Bacteria; kingdom Pseudomonadati; phylum Pseudomonadota; class Gammaproteobacteria; order Moraxellales; family Moraxellaceae; genus Acinetobacter; species Acinetobacter sp. WC-743. Next base: position 50,835 of record NZ_AMFQ01000009.1, read on the forward strand.
ATCCTCAAGATCTTTAAGATAGAGACTAGCGGCTTGCCAACGAGATAACCAAAGCACTTCTTGAGTGATTTGATGGTTCACATTTGGATTGCCATCTCTGTCTCCCCCCATCCATGAGGCAAAGCGAATTGGACAAACAGTGCATGGTAGGTGTAGGTCGCAATTCTTAAAAACAAGATCGTCTAACTCACGAATAAATTTGGGTACAGCATTCCATAAGGTTTGTTCAATGGTGGTGAAGCCCCATTTTGCTTCATCAATAGGGGTAGGTCGATTTTGGCGAATTTCGTCAGTTTCCCAAGCAGAACAGATTAACTGCCTGAGATCCTGCATGATCATGTGATGTTCACGAGCTGTGAGTTGTTGTTGATCCAACTTTGATAGGCAATCATTGATTTTGTCATATTTCTGAATCAAGGTACGGCGACTGACTTCTGTCGGATGCGCCGTTAACACCAATTCAATATTTAATTGACAGATTTGTTCGAATAATTGCGTTGATGTGATGTGTTGTTGTTTAAACTTCTCAAATAATGGCACAAGTGGGTTTGGTGATTGCGCTTGTTCATTGAGTTCACTTTGCCGCCTTTGCCGAACAACATGATATTGTTCTGCAATATTGGCAAAGTTTAAAAAATACGAAAAAGCGCGCGTTAGTGGCAAAATTTCCTGATCTTTTAAGTTTAAGAAAAGGTATTCAAGTTGTTGTTCAGCATCAGTTTGACCATCCAAAGTCGCTTTAGATAAAGTGCGTATTTGCTCAACCAAGTTGAATAAGTTTTGATCTTCATGATTTTTTAGGGTTTCTCCTAAGAGATTCCCTAAAAGCCGAACATCTTCACGTAAAGCGCTGTCAATTTGTTGAATCATATTTTACTGTCCAGTGTTCGGTCGAAACTCATTGCGTTTTGTTTTGAAGCCATGCATAGACCCCGATCGCTGCAAAGCAAAAGGTTGGAATGATAAAAGCCAATTGAATGTTTTTTAGGTCTGCAATTAAACCCATGAAATAGGGGGAAATCGCTCCTCCAACTAAGGTCATGACTAAAAATGAACCGGCTTTTTTGGTATGTGAACCTAAGTTTTTTACCCCCATTGCAAAGATAGTGGGATACATAATTGAGGAAAAGAAGAAGGAAAGAATCAGGGCATAAATAGACACAACAGACAAACCTGAAACAACCACTGCACATAAAATGACATTGATCACCGCATAGCTAATCAACATGCTGACTGGAGAGAAAAAACGCATGAAAAATGTGCTTACAAAGCGCCCAATCATAAATACAATCAAGCCAACTGAGAGTAAAAAGGACGCTTTTTGAGGACTAAGCCCAGCCCAATGATCAATTGCAAAATTGATAAAGAACGAACAAATACCGACATGGGCTGCAATCCATGCAAACTGTGCAACGAGTGCGCCTGTAAAATTCGGGAATGACCAAATAGAGCGAGCTTGATTGTGCTGGTCAGTGAATTGTTTGCTTACTTGTACTTCAGGAAGAGGTGTTTTTGCAAAAATGATCATCATAATGACCACCACAAATGCTAAACAAACATAAGTGAACATGACGGGATTAAGTGAAAGTTGTCCTAAGGAAATTGAAGGTGCGAAGAATAAAGCGCCACCAATTAATGGACCAATAAAGACCCCTAATCCGTTAAAAGACTGTGCGAAATTCAAACGTCTTTCCGCATGTTCAGGTTCGCCTAATATAGAAGCATAAAGGTTTGCAGCAGTTTCTAAGCAACCCAAACCACAAGCCAGTATAAACAGTGCGAAGAGGAACATACCGAATACGGCAGCATTTGTGGCAGGAATAAACAGCAATGCACCTAATGCAAATAGACCTAAGCCAACTTGGATACCTGCTTTATATCCAAAACGTTCCATAAATAAGCCAATCGGAAGTGCGATTAGAAAATACGCGCCATAATAGGCAGCTTGAACAAACCCTGACTGGGCTTTGGTCACATGCAATGAGTCTTGAAAGTGTTTGTTTAAAACATCCAGTAAGCCATGTGATAATCCCCACATGAAAAACAGGCTGGTGATTAATATAAATGCAATCCTCGTGGCAGACTTTGGATAGCTAACTGGGCTATTGATCATGGTATTGTTATTTACGTCCATGTGTATTTTCCTATTTTTGAGGGAAAAGGAGGAGTTTCTACTCCTCTTAAAAATGTCTATTCGGCTTCGATGCCACCATAGACCGCTAAAAATTGTTTCATGCGCTGAATGGCTAAATCTGGCTTGATCAGTGCTCCAGCTTGATCTGCTAAACGAAAAATTGTGCAGTAATGGGACATGCTTCGTGCAGATTGCATCCCTCCTAACATGCTGAAGTGATCTTGGTGACCATTTAGCCAAGCCAAAAACACAATGCCTGCTTTGTAATAGCGCGTAGGCGCACAGAAAATTTCTCTGGAAAGTTGTACGGTTGGCTGGATAATTTCTTGGTAGTGTTGGAGATCACCGTTTGCTAAGGCGACCAGTGCATGAGCAGCAACAGGTGCGATTGGATCAAAAATTCCAAGTAAGGCATGCGAAAAACGCTCACCATCTCCTGCGATTAATTCACCAAAATTAAAATCATCTCCTGTATAAAGCTTTACACCTTGAGGTAAACGACGACGTAGTTCAATTTCCCATTTTGCCTCCAAGAGGGAAATCTTGATGCCATCTACTTTGTTGATATTTGCTTCGATGATGGATAAAACAGTGTCCATCGCTGTGGGAATATCCGTACTGCCCCAATAGCCATGTAGACTTGGGTCAAAAGCTTCACCAAGCCAATGTAAAATTACTTTGTCTTTGGCTTCTTGTAGTAATGTTGAATATACCTTGCGATAGTCTGTAGCACTTTTTGCAGTTTCACACAAAGCTCGACTTGCCATTAAAATTGCACTGACACCCGCCCGATTTACAACTTCAAATTGAGCTCTATATGCTTGAAGAACATCATCTATTGTGGTTTCAGCATTGACGTTTAATTGATCTGTACCCACGCCACAGCTGAGCATTGCTCCAGGAATTGTTTTTGCGTGTGCTGCACTGCGAGTAATCAGCTCAGCAGATTCCTCCCAGCCCAACCCCATACCACGTTGGGCGGTATCCATAGCTTCCGCAACTCTAAAGCCTAAACGCCATAAATATTCACGAAATGCCAATGTTTTATCCCAATCGATTGAGAGCGTCTCATCCCAAGGATTTCCAGACTTCATCGGTTGTACGACGACATGTGCAGCAGCGTAGACAATCCGATTCATGGTCCCTTTGGCAGGTGATGCAAAAGGGGACTGTGCATATTTCAATGTATACAGTTCAAGCGTTTCTTCATTCAGTGAAGGCAAGCGTATTTTCATGAGCTTTATCCGTGATGTGCAATGTTTTTCCTAAAATGAGATCAGCCGCTTTTTCAGCAATCATGATGGTTGGTGCATTGGTGTTACAGCTTGGAACCCGTGGCATGACAGATGCATCAACGATTCTTAAACCATCAATACCATGGACTTTCAGATCACTTGAAACCACAGCATCATTCCCATTTCCGATTCGGCATGTCCCAACAGGGTGATGATCTGTTTTTGCATTTGCACAGGCATATTCAAACAACTGTTGATCTGTGACTTTAGAATTTCCAGGAAGTTTTTCTTCTAGAACAAAGCGTTTGAGTGCCGGTTGACTGAGTATTTCTCGTGCCAAACGTAGTCCTTTCATTGACATTTCTCTGTCATAAGGATCTGCCCAATAATTAGGGTCGATAAGAGGTGCACTAGATGGGTTGGCATTCGCAAGCCTAACAGTGCCTCGAGAGCGAGGTCTCAAGAGAGCAGAGTTAAGCGTCACGCCAGGATTGGTCATATGCTCGACCCCAGATTCGATTCCAGAACCCAAACCTAAATGAAGTTGAATATCGGGAGAGCGTGCCGTTTCGTCGGCATACCAAAAACCACCTGTTTCAAAAAGGCTGGATGCAACTGGTCCCTTTTTGAGTAGCAGATATTGCAGACCTGCCCAAGCTGCTAAAAATGGTGAGGAATAGGCATCATAGGTATGATTGCCTGTACATTCGGCGATTACAAATAGGTCTAAATGATCTTGGAAATTCGCACCAACCCCTGACAAATGATGTTTTAGCTCAATGCCTACATCACGTAGGTGATCGGCGGGTCCAATACCCGATTGCATCAATAATTTCGGTGAGCCTATCGCGCCACTACTGATAATAATTTCCCTTTCCGCATAATACATACCAGATTTAGCTGCTTCTGGATGAATCACTTCTACTGCTATGGCTCTTTTATCTGACAGTATGATGCGTTGGGTAAATGCATCTAAAAGTACGGTTAAATTACTCCGATGCTGTACAGGACGAAGATAGGCTGTTGAGGTTGACGATCGTTTTGCATGTAACTGAGTCAGTTGGTAATGACCTAAACCTTCTTGCTTTTCACCGTTAAAATCGGGATTAAAAGGAATACCTAACTCTTGACCCGCTTGAAAGAAAGCTTCACAAATAGGCAAAGGGCTTACTGGATTGGAAACCCCTAAAGGTCCACCATAAGCGTGGTAGCGATTGGCAAAGCGTTCATTGTTTTCTGCGCGTTTAAAATAAGGTAGAACATCGGCATAAGACCAACCTTTTGCACCACATTCCGTTGCCCATTCATCATAGTCAGCCGCTGCGCCACGTGTATATATTTGCGCATTGACCGATGAACCGCCACCAATGACTTTGCCTTGAGTAAAACGTAAAACTCTATTGTTCAGGTGCTTCTGAGGAACTGTACTCCAGCCCCATGACCCACGACCTTTGGTCATTTTTGCAAAACCAGCAGGCATACTATAAAGCGGATGTTTATCTTCACCACCTGCTTCCAAGAGCAGAACGTTTATAGATGGGTCTTCACTAAGACGATTGGCTAACACACATCCCGCTGAGCCACCGCCTACAATAATATAATCATATTTCATGGTATTTCTCAGAAAGTAGGAATTGAAAGACCACCATCAATATTGATGACGGAGCCAGTAGAAAAATTTAATTTGCCTGAGGCTAGACTGCTGACGGCAACAGCGATATCTTCGGTTTCTCCCCAGCGCGCCATTGGAACAAGACCATTTTTGAAGCGTTCTTCGTATTTGTTGGCAACACCAGCGGTCATATCAGTTCGTATAACACCAGGACGAATTTCGAATACACCAATATTGGCTGCGGCTAAACGCAATGCGAAAAGTTTGGTACTCATTGCCAATGCAGCTTTGGATAAGCAATATTCACCTCGCTCAGGTGATGCCATTTCAGCACTGACACTGGAAATTGTGATAATGCTCCGAGGATGCTGAGAGGGGACTGAGAGCATATGCTTGGCAACGAGTTGTGTGAAGAAAAATGTCCCTCTTAAATTTGTATTGATCACCAAATCAAATGCTTCTGGTTGCATTGCCAGTAAATCACCACGACACGGTGAGCCAATGCCTGCGTTATTGACCAGACAATCTATTTTTCCTCCCCAGGCGATGACTTTATCGATCAGTTGCTGTTGTGCTTCCAAGTTTTCTAGTTCGCTGGCAATTGCCAGCGCTTTTCCTCCAACAGATTCAACCTCAGCACACAAGGCTGTGCTTTTAGCGTCTTCATGACGACAGGTGAACACAATATCGAAACCTTCACTTGCCAACTGCATCACCACTGAGGCACCAATTCCTCTACGTCCACCTGTAATGAGTGCTAATGGTCGCGATTTAATATCTGAAATCCTTTTCATTATTTTTCCTTTTTGGAACGTTCCAATTTTAACTTAAACAAACTTTTCACTAAGACTGAGTAAGCCACCAATGAGTTCTTTCTCCGATATGTAATTGAATGGTTTTCTGTTCTGTATAATCTTCTACGGCATTGAGACCTAATTCGCGACCAATACCTGATGCTTTAAATCCACCAAAAGGAAGTTCTGGAAAACCTTCGAGAAAGTTATTGATCCAGATGGTTCCTGCATGAATACCTTTTGCTGCTCGTAAGCAAATATCAATATCTTTGCTCCAAACTGCGGCAGAGAGTCCGTAACTGGTTTGATTGGCAATTGTGATTGCCTCTTCGATTGTGCTGAAGTTGAGTATCGATAATACAGGACCAAACACTTCTTCATGGGCGATGGACATACCCGATTCAACATTTGTAATAATCGTTGGCTGGAAATACATACCTACGGTTGTTGGAATACGTTCTCCGCCCAAACGTATCGTGGCACCCTCTGCTTTTGCATTTTTTATCGCTGTTTCGATAATGTTGAGTTGAGTTTCACTGGTAATTGCACCAACTTTTACATCGGGGTGTAGTGGGTCACCAACAGGTACCTGCTTAGAACGGTCAATCACTGCTTGTGTGAAACGTTCAGCAATGTCTGCATGGACTAAAATTCGACTGCCACTATTGCAACATTCACCTGCATTGAAATAGACACCAAATACCACAGCATCGACAGCAGCTTCCCAATCACAATCTGGGAAAATAATTTGTGGATTTTTGCCCCCAAGTTCAAGAGAGACTTTCTTTAATGAACGCCCAGCTTCTGCTGCAATATGACGTCCCACACGTGTAGAACCAGTGAAGGAAACCATGTCTATATCCGGATGGTTAATCAGTCGTTCACCAACAGTTGGACCTAAGCCCGTGACAATATTTACTACCCCTTGAGGTAAACCTGCTTCAAGTAAAATTTCACCGAGGATTAACGTCGTACCATTGGTGAGTTCACTTGGTTTGATCACAGCTGTACATCCTGCAGCTAAAGCAAAAGGTAATTTTTGGCTGAGAATCCAAATGGGGAAATTCCATGGCGTGATCATGGCAACCACACCAATCGGTTGACGTACAACTATGCCAAGCGTTGAGTTACCTAAATTATTATAGCTTTCACCATGTAGGGTTCTTGCCAGTGCAGCTGCATATTTCCATAAGTCCACACAACCAGAAACTTCACTGCGTGCTTACGTCAGAGGTTTGCCTGTTTCTAAACTTTCAATCAATGCCATTTCTTCAACACGATTTGCAATGCCTTCAGCAACTCGTATCAATAGATCTGCGCGTTCACTGCCAGATCGACTTGACCATGTACCCTGATCAAATGCTTTACGGGCGGCGTCTACGGCACGTAAAGCATCTTCGCGACAAGCGTCAGGATAAATGCCGACAATGACATCATGAGCAGGGCTTTTTCGTTCAGTTATTTTTCCTTGTTGTGAGATACACAGTTCGCCATCAATCAACATACGACCTTGATAAGGTTGTTTAATCACAGGTGCATGATGCTCTAAGTTTAAGAATTTCATTTCATCTTCCTTTATAGTCTGCGGAACGGCGTTCACTAAAGCTTGCTAAACCTTCTTTTGCATCTTCAGTTGTTGCGGCAAGTGCTCCCGCCATTCCTTCCAAAACTGCTGCCAAATGATGACCTTCACCTGCATCAATAAGTTGTTTTGTTAGTTGTATGGAAATCGGGGCTTTTCGTCCTATTTCTTCGGCGATCTGTAGAGCACAGGCTAAAACCTCTCCTGAATGACTAATCTCTTGAATTAAGCCTTGTTTAAGTGCTTGTTCAGCATTCATTTTTCTTCCTGTCATTGCGAGATATTTAACCGAACTTGCACCGATTAAACGAACTAGACGTTGTGTTCCAGACCAACCTGGGCATGTCGCGATGCCTGTTTCTGGCAAAGCAAATGTGGCATTTGGGTCACTGACTCGAATATCCGCAGTCGCTAATAGCTCTAATCCACCACCAAAAGCATGACCATTGATAGCTGCAATCACAGGAAAACGTAATCGAGCCCATAAATCGAAAACTTGGTGTCCTTTTCTGGTCCAATGACGCCACATATCCAGCGGTTTTAGCTCTGCCCAGACATGAATATCAGCACCTACACAAAAGGCACGATCACCAGTCGCCGTAATAATGGCGGCTATAATATCTGTTCGTTGATCAAGAGACTTTGCAATATCATCAAGCTGATCTAGCATTTCAGGCGTGAGAGCATTCAATTTTTCAGGTCGCTCTAATTGGACGATAGCAATCGAATTTTCAAAACGGAGGCTGACTGAACCAGATGATCTATTCATGCTGCATACTCCTTAAGCTCTAGTCCCATAACCGCATCTGTAAATAAGCTGGGTCTCATAATTTTTAAATCATCAGAGACGAGTAGGGGGAATTCTGCTTGCGAGAGAACATCTTTTTCTAAATCTATACCTGGGGCAATTTCTGTAATCAGTAAACCTTCTGTCGTTAATTTCATGACACAACGTTCAGTGATATAAAGGATGTTTTGTCCTCGCTGTAGAGCCATATGACCACTGAAAGTGACATGATCAACTATGTTGACCAATTTACGTGATTTGCCTTCCTGATGAATCTTTAAAGCACCATCACCCACTGTTAATTTTGCGCCAGCAGTGAAAAAGCCAGAAAAAACAATATTCTTCGCATGTGTGGTGATGTCAACAAAACCACCGCAACCTGCTGTTAGATAAGGCTTGCTAGGAAGTTTCGAAACATTCACATTGCCTTCGCGATCAATTTGTAAAAAAGAAAGTAGAGAGAGGTTAAAACCACCACCTTGAAAATAAGTAAATTGTGCGGACGATGGCATAATTGCATCGGCATTTACAGCGCAACCAAATGCAAAATCGAGTAAAGGCATTCCGCCCACAGCTCCTTGTTCAATCAACCAAGTCACCTCATCGTGATAACCTTCTTCCAATAGAATCCGAGGGACATTGGCAGAGATTCCAAAACCTAAATTCACCGACATACCTTTTTCGACTTGCATTGCAGCTCGACGTGCAATGACCTTTTCAGCTCCCCAAGGCGTCATGTCAAATACTGAGTCTGGCTGTTGAATTTCACCACTGATTGCTGGGTCATAGCTGATTTGTGTGGTTTGCATTTGGTCAGGAGCAACCACGATATAATCCACTAAATTACAAGGGATATGCACATGATGCGGCTTTATGGAGCCTGCGCGAACCATACGTTTCACTTGGACAATGACAATCCCACCATTGTTACGAACAGCAAGTGCTTGATCGAGCGCGCCAAGTAAACCGCCTTCATGTTCAAAAGATAGGTTGCCTTTTTCATCGGCGGTGGTTGCTCGAATAATGGCAACGTTAGGAATGATGTTTGGAAAGAACAACCAATCTTCACCTGCAAAATTTACCTTTTCTACAATGGGTTGAGCTTCAGCTTTTGCATTCATCGCACAACCTTGTAAATCTGGGTCTACAAAAGTATTAAAACCAACTTTTGTTAAAACACCTGGACGTTTTGCCGCGACATCGCGATGCAAGTCAAACATGATGCCACTGGGAACGTTATATGCGGCTATTTCGTTATTGACGATCATTTTCCATATCTCTGGCATGGGTAAAGAGGATGGACCACTTGGAAAAGAGCCAGCAATGACTTTTTTGATTAACCCGGTCTGCGCCAGATGCTCAATGCCTTTGATTCCATACAAATCTCCAGCAGCAATAGGATGAAGCAAAGTTAAGTCTTTAGGCTGAGCAATGTGTTGATAGCGCTTTCCAATTGCAGAAAGAATATGATCTGGACAAGCCAAACCACTTGATGAGCTGACAGTCACAATGTCGCCATCGATGATTAATTTTGCAGCTTCTTCGGCACTAATAAGTTTGTTCATGGTTTTTCACTTTTACACAAATAGTTTTTAGATTGCTTTAAATGGTTCTGTTCAAGATCAATAGACGTTGGTGTTGTCGGTGATCGAAGCGAAACCACTTGCTTCGATCTGCTTTAAAACAAATGGAAAAATTTAGTGGTCGCTGGTTTTAATCCATTTCCATTGTTTTTTGTCCTCATAAGTTCCTTCTTATGTGGTTTATGTTTGTTTTAGGAACGTTCTAATTAATTTTGGAACGTTCCAAAAAAAATATAGAATTACTACATGGCGATGTCAATATATTTTTTAAAGAAGGGAAAATTAACTAAAAAAGAAATGGTATGCTACTAGCACTTCGACGCAGGTTAATGAGGTATCTCACTTGAGTAGCAAAGCACCAAAAAGTAAAGCCACCATTATGGATATTGCGAAAGTTTCGGGTGTTTCCAAATCAACCGTCTCTTTAGTCTTGAATAATAGTGAATTGGTCAAACCTGAAACTGCTGAAAATGTTCGAAAGGTCGCTGCTCAACTGGGTTATATCTACAATCGTAGTGCGGCTAACTTGCGTCAAGGGGTAAGTAATATTATTGGTGTAGTCGTCAATGATTTAACCAATACCTTTTTTGTCGAGTTATTGATTGGTGCGGAGAGAAAACTTTTAGAATCAAACTTTACCACTTTGCTTGCACATACAGCTGAAGATCATGCTTTACAACAGCAAGTTATTGTCACTATGCGTGAACATAAAATTGCGGGTTTGATTATTTGTCCTACTTTCGATACCTCGCCTGAATTGATCTCGATGTTAAAAAAATGGGGGGTGCCTTTTGTTATGGTAATGCGCTCTTTGGAAGGAGAGATCTGTGATTTTGTGGGTGCAGATAATCGACTTGGTATCCAACTTTTAACTCAACATTTAATCGATTTAGGACATAAAGAAATCGGATTTATTGGTCGCCATACGGGTTATTCAGTCAGTTTAGAGCGCTTGCAAGGGTTTAAAGATTGTTTGGAAAAAAATGGATTAGCTTGTAATGAGCAATGGATCATTGATGGTCCAATTAGTCGTGAAGGTGGGAAATTAGGTATTGCTCAATTACTTGATTTAGAGCATAAACCTTCAGCCGTAATTTGTTACAACGATTTGATCGCAATCGGTGTTTTAAGCGAATTGGATCGACGTGGTTTAAAAGCTGGTAGAGATATTGCTGTCGTGGGTGGAGATGGAATTTCAGAATCAGAATATTGTAGTCCTCCGTTGACTACCGTTGCTCATCAACCAGAAAAACTCGGTGAAATCGCAAGTGAGTTATTGTTAACTCGAATTAAAAAACCAGAGGCACCTCCTTTAAAGTTTTTGCTGAAACCAAAGCTAATTGTACGTGAGTCTTGTGGCAGTCAAAAACAACCGTCTGAGCATAAGACCAATTAAATATAAAGCACTTAACACCCTGCATAGATCTGATATAAATATCGTGATTTATTGTTTTTGTTTAAAAAAATTAAAAATCAAGGCTTAAATACTTCTATAAATTGATATTGACAGATTAAATTTGTATATCTATATTTTTTGGAACGTTCCAATTTATTATGGAACGTTCCATTGTTAGAAATTCAATATCAGAAATTGAATATTAGAAATGAAAATTGCATTTGTAATATCGAGATATTGATGAAGCATAAAAATTGATTAAAAAGGAATTTTAATGAAAAAATTAATTGGATTGATTGGGATCACCAGTATTTTTAGTAGCTATCCAGCTTATGCAGTAGAATTACACGGTTATTTTCGTACAGGAATAGGGACTAGCGAAAACGGCAATATTCAAGAATGTTTTAAATTAACTGGTGCTCCCACCAAATACCGTTTGGGCAACGAATGTGAACAATATGCGGAGTTTTCTGCCAAGCAACCTATCGCAAATTTTAAGGACGGTTCACAGCTCAGTATCAATGGGATGGTGCAGTTTTATAATGTATATGGACAAGCACTTAAGTTTAGTGGAGACAATGGCTACACACGATTGAATCAAATTTATCTGGATTGGCGTAATCTTGCTGTGCTCAATGGCGGAAATTTTTGGGCTGGACGAAGATATTATAATCGTAATGATAGTCATATGACGGACTTCTTTTACTGGAACCAAAGCGCAACAGGTTTCGGTATAGATAGTTATGATCTGAATGATTACAAAATCAGTTATTCCTTCTCACGAAAAGACAATTTATTTCAAGAGGAGATGGCATCCAAGCATGATCTCACTGTAAAAGGGATAAACATCAACCCAGACAATGAGTTACAGCTAGGAGTTTCTTATATTGATCATCAGCAAAACAATGGATGGTCGCTTATTGTTCAGGATATTCAAAAGCATCGTTTCAACGGCAAGAACACGGTTGCTTTGCAATATGGAGAAGGACCTGGAACAGGATTAAGTTATACAGGTGATGTCAATTTAAGTCGAAATAATACAACATTTAGAACGCTTGAAATGTTTGATTGGCAGACAGAGTCGAACCGTTTCAATGGGCAAATGCAAGCAGTCTATCAAAAAAATAATTTTAAGGATTTGCCGAACACGGAATGGATTTCATTGGGTTCAAGAACTTCTTATGTATTGAATGATAAAGTCAAAATTACGGGAGAACTTGGATTTGATCAGATCAAAGATACAGAAAAGAGAAATTTAACTAAGCTTACACTTGCACCAACTTGGGCGTTCAAAGGTACCAAATATTATGATCGACCAGAGCTTCGGGTCTATTACACCTATGCAAATTGGAACAATGCTGAAAGAAAATTAAGGGATCAAATGATGTCAGATAGTGATTTTGTTGCCTCCAATCACGGTTCAAACTTCGGGATTCAATTGGAAAACTGGTGGTAATGCTTGTTTAGCGAATAAAATATCCATTTTGACTGGCATTTCAGTGAATTACTGGAATGCCAGTATTGATGTTGATCTTTAAGACTGCGTTCCCCGATAAGACAAAGCTTCTGTCAAATGCGTACTTTGAATTTGCTCACTTTGTGCTAAATCTGCAATGGTCCTTGAAACACGTAAAATTCGATGATATGCCCGCGCAGATAAGTTTAAGCGTTGTTGTGCCATCTCAATCATCTTTTGGGATGTTTCATCCAAAACTACATACTTTTCCAACTGTTTTGGCGTTAAAGCGTGATTTAATCCGCCTTGGCGTTGAATTTGAAAATGAAAAGCTTGAAGTACGCGTTCTCGCACTGTTGCTGAATCTTCAACAGGAGTTGTATCTTGTAATTCTTGAGCTTTTAATGGTGGTACATCGATATGTAGATCAATACGGTCTAGTAACGGACCTGAGATTCGACTTTGATAACGTTTGATTGATTCAGCTGAGCACTGGCAACGGCTATCTTGATTAAAAGCATAACCACAAGGACATGGATTCATTGCTGCGATGAGTTGAAAATTTGCTGGAAAGGTAATTTGTCTTGATGCTCTTGAAATGATGATTTCTTTAGACTCAAGGGGTTGCCTTAAAACTTCTAGGACTTTCTTATCAAACTCGGGCAATTCATCCAAGAAAAGTACCCCTAAATGTGCAAGTGTAATTTCTCCGGGTTTCGGGTTTGATCCACCTCCCACCAAGGCAATTGCAGAAGCAGTATGATGAGGTGCTCGAAAAGGTCGCTGCCCAAAGTGATGTTGAGTGTTGGCAATGGAATAAATACTGGCGACTTCGAGATTTTCTTGTGGATTCAATGCAGGCAAAATACTAGGTAAACGTGAAGCTAAAAGTGTTTTACCTGTTCCTGGTGGTCCTTTAAATAAAAGCGAGTGTCCACCTGCAGCGGCAATTTCTAGAGCTCTTCGAGGGCGTAACTGACCTTTTACATCAGCCAAATCAAATTTATATTGTTTGTCCAAAGTAGATTTTTGTGTGGAGGTTACTTCAATTTTCTGTGTATTTAAAAAATGATCACAGACTTGTTTTAAATGATGTGCAGCAAATACCTTGAATTCGGGTAATTGTGCGGCTTCATCAGCATTTTCTTGAGGAAGCATCAATTGGTGTTTTGCCAATTGACAAGCCATTGCAATCGTTAATGTGCCTGTAACAGGTCTTAAATGACCATCCAGTGCTAACTCACCAATAAACTCGAAATCGTCTGTGACATTCTCAGGGAGTTGACCTGTCGCAATCAGAATTCCTAATGCAATCGGAAGATCTAAGCGAGAGCCATCTTTAGGAAGGTCTGCAGGTGCCAGATTGATGGTCAAGCGTTTGGTTGGAAATTGAAAACCACTATTGATAATTGCAGAGCGGACACGATCCTTACTTTCACGAACGGCTGCTTCTGCCAAACCAACAATCGTTAAAGAAGGTAGTCCTGCACTAACATGGACCTCTACTTCAATTAAAGGTGCATGCAATCCAAGTAAGCCTCGTGTATAAATTTTGGCTAAAGACATTGTTATTTTCCAAGTTTGCTTTATTTTTAATCATTATTATAATTTTTGCACCACTTTTGTGCAAATTTAGTTTATTTTTTATGCTGAATAAGCACCTCAAGTGCTTTTACTTGCGCTTGTAATTCAGTCAATCTTAAATTGGCATTATTTAGTGCAGTTTTTTGACGCTCGATTTCATCTTTAGAGACAATGTCCATTTTGCTAATAGCTTCGTTCAATAAGGCACGTAGGTTATGTTCGATATCTTTTTTAGGTTGATCGACTTGTTCCAAAATTGCTTGTAGTAATGTTTCAATCATGAGGAATCCAAAATGTTGATATTCTTTGCCTAGTGTAACATCGTGTATGGATTTTTACTTGAGTAATTTTTATTGGTTTATCAAGGCATCAAAGATAAGAAAATCGTGAGTGAATTTTAAAAAAATTGATCATTATTGTGAGTTTTTTCAAGTTGAAACTTCACCTAAGGATATACAATAGGTTATAAAGGCAATACGTGTTGATTAAATTAGCCACCCCAACCGTTAATAAGATTGGCACGAAAATTGAACATAAAACCTTACTGGTGAAATAAGCCGAAGGAAAACAATATGAAGCTCGTAACTGCAATTGTAAAACCGTTTAAATTAGATGACGTGCGTGAAGCCTTGTCTGATATAGGCGTTCAAGGGATTACCGTAACTGAGGTTAAAGGTTTTGGTCGTCAAAAAGGGCATACAGAACTTTACCGTGGTGCTGAATATGTCGTGGATTTTCTCCCAAAAGTGAAAATTGAAATCGCGATCAGTGATGACATGGTAGATTCAGTGATTGAATCTATTACACGTGTTGCGAGCACTGGGAAAATTGGTGACGGAAAAATTTTCGTGACGAATTTAGAGCAAGTGATTCGTATTCGTACAGGTGAAACAGGTCCAGACGCTGTTTAATTTGGCACGAAGATTGCTGGTTATGTTGATGAAGACATAACTCACAAAATTAGGTTGGGGGATACGAATGAAAAAAATGCTATTAGCGCTCAGCCTGTCTGGCGCACTTCTTGGCGGATCAGTTGCGTGGGCAGAAGAAAGCGTAACTGAGCCTGCATCTACCGCTGTTGCATCAGCAAGTGATGTCAGCACAGCGACAACAGATACCACAGCAAGCGTTGCACCTGAGGCAACTGCAACAGTTGCACCTGCACCAGAAGCAGAGAAACCAACACTCAACACAGGCGATACTGCGTGGATTTTAGTGTCTACAGCATTGGTCTTGCTGATGACGATTCCAGGTTTGGCATTGTTTTATGGTGGTATGGTTCGTAAGAAAAACGTACTGGCAACAATGGCACAAAGTTTCACTGCTGCAGCAATTGTAAGTATTGTATGGGTGGTTGTGGGGTACTCACTAGCCTTTGGATCTGGCAATGCTTTTATCGGTGGGTTAGATAAAGCCATGTTGTCTGGCATCACCACAGATGCGCTGAGCGGAAGTATCCCTGAAATTCTATTTGTTATTTTCCAAATGACTTTTGCGATTATTACAGTTGCCATTATTAGTGGTTCTGTGGCTGATCGTATGAAGTTCAGCGCTTGGATCAGCTTTATTACCATTTGGGTGATTGTTGTTTATGCTCCGATTGCACATTGGGTGTGGGGTGGTGGTTGGTTAATGAATGACGGTGCACTTGATTTTGCAGGTGGTACAGTGGTTCATATCAACTCAGGTGTTGCTGGTTTAGTTGCTGCATATTTACTCGGTAAACGTATGGGCTTAGGTAAAGAGTCTATGGCGCCACATAACTTAACTTTAACTGTATTGGGTGCGAGTCTGGTATGGGTAGGTTGGTTTGGTTTCAATGGTGGTTCAGCTTTAGGTGCTAATGGTTCAGCAGCATATGCTTTGGTGACAACTCAAGTTGCAGCAGCTGCAGCTGCAATCGCTTGGTTAGTGGTTGAGAAGATTGTTCGTGGCAAAGGCTCTGTATTGGGTGCAGCATCAGGTGCGGTTGCAGGTCTTGTGGTGATTACGCCAGCTGCGGGCTTTGTAACCGTCAGTGGTGCATTGATCATGGGCTTGATTGGTGGTGTGGTATGTTTCTGGGGAATCTCTGGTCTTAAACGTATCTTGAAAGCAGATGACTCTTTAGATGCCTTTGGTCTACATGGTGTGGGCGGTATCGTGGGTGCAATTTTAACAGCAGTTTTTGCAAGCTCGTTCATTATGGGTGACAAAGCGCCAACCAACATGATGCATCAATTATGGGTTCAAGTAGAGGGTGTATTGGCAACGATTGCTTACTCGGCAGTGGTAACATTCATTCTTCTTAAAATTATCGATGTGGTGATTGGAATCCGTGTTGAAAATGATGATGAACGTATGGGCTTGGATTTAAGCCAACATGGTGAACGCATCGAATAATTAAAATGATGAGAACAATAGCTTTTTAGAATAATAACTATATATAGTATTAAACAGCCCGTGAGGGCTGTTTTTTTTCCATATCTTGCGAAACCCTCAACAAAAACCTGTTTTTTTGCTACACTAGCTGAAATTATGAATTTTGCTTAATTAAACCACTATGCATTGTCCATTTTGTAACGCTGCAGATAGTAAAGTGATCGATTCCCGTTTGGCTGCTGAAGGTAGTCAGATTCGTCGTCGCCGTGAATGTATCAGTTGTGGCGAACGTTTTACCACTTTTGAAAGTTATGAAGTAGTGATGCCACGTGTAACCAAGTCTGATGGTAAAAATGAACCATTTGATGAAGCAAAATTGCGTCGTTCTTTGATGCATGCTTTGCAAAAAAGACCTGTGACTCAAGAGCAAATTGAAACAGTCATTAGTGATATTCAATTGCAAATTCGTCGTTTAGGTGAACGTGATGTGCGTTCACGTACCATTGGCGAAATTGTTATGAAATCTTTGTTTGCACTTGATCATGTGGCATATGTGCGTTTTGCTTCGGTTTATCAGGATTTCCAAGATATTGATGCTTTTCGCCATCAAATTGAGCAAATGCAAGCACGTGGTCAAGACCACTGATTTATTTTTCATAGGATTAAATTAGGAATTTTATGTCTGAGTTGGATTCAAACTCTAAGTCTGAAGATGCTGTCAATATCGATCAGGTTTGGATGCAGAAAGCGATTGAGCTCGCCAAGCTTGGACAGTATTCCACACGACCAAATCCAAATGTTGGTTGCGTTATTGTCAAAGATGGAGTCCTCATTGGAGAGGGTTTTCATCCCCAAGCCGGACAACCTCATGCAGAAGTGTTTGCAATGCGTCAAGCTGGAGCGTCTGCAAAAGGCGCAACGGCTTATGTGACTTTGGAGCCTTGTGCACATTATGGTCGTACACCACCTTGTGCAAAAGGTTTGGTTGAAGCAGGTGTGGCAAAAGTTATCGTTGCATGTGCAGACCCAAATCCACTTGTCGCAGGTAAAGGTGTAGAAATTTTACGTCAGGCTGGAATTGTTGTTGAAACAGGTGTTTGTGAACAACAAGCCACCCAACTCAACTTAGGTTTCCTAAAAGCAATGGCAACGGGTTTACCTTATGTGCGTTTAAAAGTCGCTTCGAGTCTAGATGGACGCACCGCTATGGCATCAGGTGAATCCAAATGGATTACTGGTGCTGAGTCTCGTCAAGATGTACAACATTGGCGTGCTATTTCAGGTGCAGTGATTACTGGGATTGAGACCATTTTGGCGGATGATCCTCAGCTCAATGTTCGAAGTTTAGCCAATGTGGAACTGGAAAAAGTCGTACAGCCGAAACGTGTTATCTTAGATCGGAAAGGTCGCTTACCGTTGACCGCTCAAGTGCTTAAGCATCCTGAAACAGTGATGGTAATGGGACCATTTCGTCGGGAATTGGCTGAACTTGGCGTGGTGCAATTAGACGTCCAGTCATTGAAAGATTTATTAGGCACTTTAAAAGATTTTCAAATTTATGATGTGTTGGTTGAAGCTGGTGCAACCTTATCGACTGCATTTTTACAGGAAAAACTGGTTAATGAGTTAATCAGTTATGTTGCTCCGACTTTTTTAGGGCAATCAGCACGACCAATGTTTAATGCAGAATTTGAAACCATGGCACAACAATTACGTTTTATGCTTAAAGATGTTCATCAATTTGGTGATGATATTCGTTTAAGACTTCTCCCTGCGCAAGAGTCAGTATGAATTCAGAGTTAACATCATCGGTTTATCATAAACGTCGCCATGCTGCGCGTACAACAGATGAATATCTTTTTCATCAGTTGGTTCCTTATTTGGGAAACAAGCGGCGTTTGTTGCACCTGATTCTCGAAGCGCTCGAAATTACTGGAACATTGAATCCTAAAGGTAAACGTGCGCCTATTTTTGCAGATTTTTTTGCAGGTAGCGGAGTCGTTTCACGTTTGGCTCGTCAAAATGGCTATCGTGTGATTGCCAATGATTGGGAGCCTTATAGTCATGCCCTGAACCATGCCATTCTTGCTTGCACCGATGCGCCTGCATTTAAAGAATTGGGTGGCTATCAAAAAGCCATTGATTATTTAAATCGTTTACCTGAAGTCAAAGGTTGGGTGACGCATAATTTATGCCCACGTAATGATGAGATTTATGACCCAGCGCGCGATCGTTTGTTCTTTAAGCGTCGTAATGGTATGCGTATCGATGCAATTCGCCAACAGATTGCGACATGGCAGGCACAAGGCGCTATTGATGATGTTGAAATGAGTGCCTTACTTGCCCCTTTGCTTTACTCAGCCAGTTTTGTCAGTAATACCAGTGGTGTATTTAAAAGTTTTCATCATGGCTGGGGCGGAAAGACTCAAACGGCATTAGAACGAATTGAATCACTGTTGTGGTTAACACCAAGCCGTTTTAGTGAGGTGGGTGACAATAAGCAAAAAACACCAATGGCGGAAATGTGGTGCGTGGATGCACAGCATTTGGCAAACCAGATGAGCGGTTTTGAAGTGGATGTGGCGTATTTAGATCCTCCTTATAACCAACATGCTTACAGCAGTAATTATCATGTACTCAATTCATTAACCCTTTGGGATCAAGTCGATCTACCTACACCAGACACCAAAGGTTTTAAAAGTGGCATTGATCGCGCATGGCGAAAAGAGCGTCCAAGCCCATATAACTCGTCCAAGCATGCACAAGAAGCTTATGAGAGCCTGTTGGAAACCATTAATGCACGTTATATTCTCACCAGTTACTCCACTGATGGAAATATTGAAGCCAAAGATTTATTGGCGGCAAATCTAAAACGTGGCAAAGTTACCTTGTTGACACAGGATGTTCCGCGTTATCGCGTCAGTAAACAACGTCAGTCAGAGCGTGCTCGTGTACTTGAGTTTATTGTCATTACCGATACGCATGCCAAGTCTGGACCACCTTTGCGTCAGCTTTTGGGGCAACTTTACCATTTTGCTGAGTTGGGTGGTGTGGATACATCGGGTGTGAGTACACAACTGGCTTTATGGTAATCTTGTTATCTTCATCTTTAAATTAAAGCTGGGGATATGCTAATCAACACAATAGATATTCATCAGCCCTCAGATTGAGGCAGTAGGTCGTAGTATGTTCACAGGCATTGTTGAAAGTTTAGGTAAAGTTGACAGCTTACAAAGCGTAGGTGGTGATGTGCGCTTGCGTATTCAGACTGACCTAGATATGTCTGATGTACATTTGGGTGATTCTATTGCTACCAATGGCATTTGCTTAACGGTGATTGACTGGGGAGACAATTGGTATGCTGCCGATGTTTCTCGTGAAAGTCTGAATCGTTCAACTTTGGCAAGTTGGAACGTTGGACAAGTGGTCAATGTTGAAAAAGCAATGTTGCCAACCACACGCTTTGGCGGTCATATTGTCAGTGGGCATGTCGATGCAGTGGGTGAAATTACCGTAGTTCGTTCAGATGCACGTTCGCTATATTTTGAGGTAACTGCACCTGTTGAAATCGCTAAATATTTGGCTGAAAAAGGCTCGATCACTGTAGATGGAATTAGCTTAACCATCAACCATTTACGTGGCAATATTCTTAGTCTCAATTTGATTCCACATACTGCTGAACGTACCAATATTGGAACATGGAAAGTGGGCGCCAAGGTGAACTTGGAAGTTGATGTATTGGCACGTTATATCGAGCGTTTACTGCTCGGTGATAAAGCCGCTGAGGTTAAAGCTGAATCAAAACTGAGCATGGAATTTCTCGCTAAGAATGGTTTTTTAAAATAACTCAAATAGACGCTAAGATCGAAAAAGCCTAATTAATTTAGGCTTTTTAATATTTACATGGTTAAATTAGACTAATATATTGTGGATACTTCTTTGAAGAGAGTTGAGTATTGCTTGATTTTTTATTGCATTTAGAACAATTATTGCCCACTTTCTTAGAAAATTATGGGCTATGGATTTATGCTATTTTGTTTTTGATTATTTTTGCAGAAACTGGCTCAATCTTTATGTTTTTTCTCCCCGGTGATAGCTTATTGATCGCTGTTGGTGCCCTATGCTCGACTGCTGAATCGGTTCATCTTCATTATATGGGGGTGTTGCTGATCATTGCTTCTATTTTAGGTTATATCGTCAACTACTATACAGGGCGAGCTTTAGGCTTTAAGTATTTTCATGCGCATTCACGTTGGTTTAAGCCTGAATATATTAAAAAGACCAATCATTATTTTGAGCGTCATGGGGGTAAAACGATTCTTGTTGCACGTTTTGTACCTTTTGTTCGTTCGTTCGCTCCATTCGCAGCAGGTGCAGGACATATGAAAATGCCTGTATTCATGCTGTATAACGTGTTGGGTGGCTGGATTTGGATTGCGCTGTTGTTGGGTGCAGGTTATGGGGCAGGTAATCTACTGTCGCTATTGATCGATTCATTCTAAACACATTGAGAATAGATACCAATCAGCCGAATGTTGGGTACAACATTCGGCTGATTGGTATCTATCATATGATCGCAGGTTATCATCGAAGAAATTTAAAAAAGCCATCGCAATAAATCAGAATAATATGACGATATTTTTACGCACTGACACAAAAAAAACTTCAGAAACTGCAAACATAAAAAGCTTTCAAATCGCCAAAGTGCTAACATTTTGCAAGTTTTAAAATCTTAATGCTGGTGGGCAAAAATGTTGATACAACGTGGTGGTTTAAAAGTTGTGGCTGGGCTTGGAATTTCAGGCGTTTCAGCTGTAAATTTTCTGCATGAAAATGGCTACCGTGTTGCAGTCACTGATTCACGTCAACTCCCACCAGGACACGATCAAATTCCAGCAACAGTGCAAACCAGTTTTGGTAAATTGGACCAAGATTTGCTGTTGCAAGCGGAAGAAATTGTCATTAGCCCGGGATTGGATATTAAACTGCCAGAGATTCAAGCGGCGATCGCCAAAGGGATTCCAGTCGTCAGCGAGATCCAGATTTTGCGTCGTGCAACAGATAAACCAATTGTTGCCATTACTGGCTCAAATGCCAAGAGTACGGTAACGACCTTAATAGGTTTAATGGCGCAGGATGCAGGCGTTAAAGTTGCTGTTGGAGGCAATCTTGGGCGCCCAGCCTTGGATCTAACGCGTGATGATCCTGATGTCTATATTCTTGAACTGTCGAGCTTCCAGCTTGAAACCACTTCAAATTTAAATGCTGAAGTTGCTGTGGTGTTAAATATGAGTGAAGACCATTTGGATCGTCATGGTGATATGGCGGGTTATCATGCGGCGAAACATCGTATTTTCCAAGGTGTGAAAAAAGTGGTGTTTAACCGTGATGACTCTCTCACTCGCCCGTTGGTTCCAGATGTAACCCCAATGCAAAGCTTTGGTCTCAATGCACCTGATTTAAAACAATACGGTATTCTCAGAGAAGACAATGGTACGATCTGGTTAGCGCGTGGTCGTGAACGATTGCTGAAAAGTTCGGAGATGTACATCCAAGGTACGCATAATGTTGCGAATGCTTTGGCATGTTTGGCTTTAGGTGAAGCGATTGGTCTACCGATAGACAAGATGTTGGAAACACTCAAGACCTTCAAGGGTTTAGAACATCGTTGTGAATTCGTTAAAGAAGTGGCGGGTGTTCGCTATTATAATGATTCTAAAGGGACCAATATTGGAGCAACTTTGGCTGCTTTAGATGGTTTAGGTGCTGCAATTGAAGCGCAAGGTGGCAAAGTGGCGATTATTCTAGGTGGTCAAGGCAAAGGGCAAGATTTTACTGCTTTACGCCAGTCCTTAGAAAAATATGCCAAACTGGCGGTACTGATCGGTGAAGATCGACCTGTGATCGAAAAAGCAATTCAAGGCACAACTGAGCTATTGCATGCTGAAACGCTACAGGAAGCTGTGGCGCTGTGTCAGCAACATACGCAAGCACAGGATGTGGTGTTATTATCACCAGCATGTGCAAGTTTTGATATGTTTACAGGTTATCCGCAACGCGGTCATCGCTTTGTTGAATATGTAAATGCGCTAAACTAAAAGAATCATAAGGAAAATAAAGTATGGCTGGGTTAGCTCAGACGACAATAAGTAAACTTCATCAAGCGTATGAACGTTGGATGCCAAAATTGCCCGCAGAAATTACCCCACGTAATGTATTGCTGTTTTGTGTCATCTCACTATTGTGTATCGGTACCGTGATGGTTGCTTCAGCGTCAATGCCGTATGCGGAGCGGATGCATGAAAACGAATTCCATTATGTCATTCGTCATGCGATTTCAATTGTGGTGGCTTTTCTAGCCGCTGTAGTGACCTATCGGATTTCGCTGAATCTGTGGTTTAAAAACACCTTTCCTTTGTGGTTGATCACTATTCTACTTTTACTTGCAGTTTTAGTGGTGGGAACAGAGGTAAACGGTTCTACACGTTGGATTCGTGTCGGCGGCTTCACCTTACAGGCGACAGAAGTTGCCAAGGTGATGATGGCAATTTTTACTGCTGATTATGTGGTTCGTCGTGCTGAAGAGGTTCGAAACAATATTAAAGGCTTGGTTCGACTCGGTGTCGTAATGTTACTGACGGTAGGATTAATTATTGCAGAGCCTGATCTCGGGGCAACAGTGGTGATTGCGGTATCGATGTTAGGGGTGTTTTTCCTTGCTGGCGCGCCGATGATTCAGTTTGGTTTCGCTTTTGGTGCCATTCTGGTTGCGTTTGTTTCCTTGATTGTATTCGAACCTTACCGTTATGAGCGTTTGATGTCATTCTCTAACCCATGGGCTGACCCTTTAGGTTCGGGTTATCAATTGTCCAATGCCTTGATGGCATTTGGGCGAGGTGAGTGGTTTGGAGTCGGTTTAGGGCACAGTATTCAAAAGATGTCTTATCTGCCTGAGGCGCATACAGACTTTATGTTGGCGATCTTGGGTGAAGAGTTTGGTTTCTTTGGGATTGCGACGGTGTTGTTGCTTTCATTTGTGATGCTGATTTGTTGTATTCGAATTGGTCAGCGCGCTTTAAATCATCAGTATTTACGTGCCGGCTATTTGGCTTACGGAATTAGTATTATTTTCTTACTGCAAATTCTGGTCAATGCAGGCATGAATATGGGCATGTTGCCAACCAAAGGTTTGACCCTTCCATTTATTAGTTATGGGGGGTCATCTTTGATTATGTGCGCAGTCATGATCAGTTTGATTTTAAAAATTGATGCAACAACCAAAGAAGCCAACCCAGCAAGGGAAGAATCGAGTTTCTAGAATTTTCCTTAGCTTGAATACTTCAAAAGCCATTTGTGATCAAATGGCTTTTTTGTGAGATGTGCTGTGAACTTATAGCATTTTTATTGTTGATATAAGCACTGTAATTATTGATAAATGCCGGTTAAATGGATGCCTTGGGGGATACGTGAAATATCCCATTGTTGCACAGCTTGAGCCAACATGTGTGCAGGCTGATCTAAGTCTACAGGTGCCTGACCCAATGCGAGAATTGCCTGTGAAAGTAGGGGCGCTGCATTTTCAATATTTAGTGCATGAGCAAGATTTTGCTTTGAGAGCTTTTGACCTTGTTCATTCATGGCGAGCGGAAGGTGCATATACTCAATTGCTGGATAGCCAAGAAGTTGCCCTAGCCATATTTGACGTTCAGTATTATCCAATAAGTCTGAACCACGTACGATATGGTTAATTCCTTGTAAATAGTCATCTACAACGACTGCCAATTGATAGTTGATGATGCCGTCACGGCGCTTAAGGACAAAGTCACCAAGATCATGTTGTAAGTTAGAGCAATGTAGCCCTTGCAAACGATCATGGAAGCAAATGTTTTGATCTGTGACTTTTACACGAATGGCTTGATCTTTAAACTCAAGCTGTTTATCTCGACATGTGCCTGTATAGATATGGTTTGAACCGAGAATCTTTCGAGTACACGCACAAGCATATACCCAATTGTGTTGTTTGAGCTGGTCGATAACAGATTCATAAATTGCAATGCGTTGTCTTTGATAAATGATTTCAACATCAGATTCAAATCCAAAAGCATTTAAACATTGTAAGATGTGTTGTTCGCTATCGGGATAGATGCGAGGAATATCCGTATCTTCTATACGGACGATCCATTGCCCTGCATGTGCTTTTGCATCGCAATAACTGGCAACAGCAGTAATTAATGAACCGAAGTGTAAAGGACCTGTGGGCGAAGGTGCAAATCGTCCTTTATATTGGTCATGCTTCCCCCCTTCCTTAACATCAGGAAGGGTCGGGGAGGAATGTGCAGACACAGTGTTTAACCGTTGTTTTGCTTCTCTTTGATCTCTGCAAGTGTTTTACAGTCGATACATAAAGTTGCAGTAGGACGTGCTTCTAAACGACGTAAACCGATTTCGATACCACAAGTTTCACAGAAACCATAGTCATCATTTTTAATGGCTTCGATAGACTGTTCGATTTTGCGAATCAATTTACGTTCACGATCACGAGTACGTAATTCAATTGCAAACTCTTCTTCCTGTGTTGCACGATCGTTTACATCAGGTAAAGAAGAAGATTCGTCTTGCATCGTGTTTAAAGTGCGATCCACTTCCGACATTAACTCTGCCTTCCAAGCCAGCAAAATTTGACGGAAATGTTCGAGCTGCCCCTCAGACATATATTCTTCATTTTTCTTTGGCTGATAAGGCTCGATACCGAATAGACTTGCTGTAGTACCGTTTTCATTGGTCTTTGGCTTGGCTTTGCGTACACGCTTTGCAGACTTGTCATCCGTCAATGCTGTTTGCTCATCCAAGACTTGATTTTGGTTGTCATTCGCCATAAAGGGCATTCCTCATCATATACGTACTATCTATACGCAAAAAATATGGTGATATGCAAGTATTTTTATCACTACCAACAGAATGAATCTATCGGGGGCGTCATCATATAGATTTTTTTACAAAGATGAAAGTCATCTCGCCCTGACTTCGACTTTCTGCATATCTTGTTGGACGAATAACTTAATGGAAAAAAAACAAAATGAAAAGCTAGTAACCTGAAATTTCTTCATTAATTGTAACATTGAAGTGGTCAAGTCGATGTACAAAGGTCTCAAACTCACCATTGGCTTTTAAATGTAAGCAACGGTAACCAGGTGCAATCGGGTCAAATGAAAACTCTTGGCTAAGCGGTTTAAATTGGACACAGGTGGCTGGTGTAGAAATAAACTGTATGCCATTCCACTCGTTATAAGACTCTTGATGTACATGCCCATGTAATAATAGCTTGATATTGTTAAATGGTTCGAGCACTGCTTTTAATTCATCGGCATTTTTTAATTTGTGTTGATCTAGCCATTTTGAGTGCATTTCAAAAGGATTGTGATGACAGGCAACAATCACAAATTTGTCTCGAAGTTGCTCTAAGCGTTGTTTTAGGCGAACCAATTGTTCAGGTTGAATCTTTCCATCTGTACGCCCACTCACTGTACTGTTAAGCAGAATAATGCACCATTGATCAAGCTCAATCACTGTGGGTTCTGGTT
Source organism: Acinetobacter sp. WC-743 (assembly GCF_000335555.1). NCBI lineage: Bacteria > Pseudomonadati > Pseudomonadota > Gammaproteobacteria > Moraxellales > Moraxellaceae > Acinetobacter > Acinetobacter sp. WC-743. The sequence goes on from NZ_AMFQ01000009.1 coordinate 76,940, forward strand.
CAGGTATATGAAAGGGGAAAAAGCTCAGATTGTCATGATTTCCTGGGATATGATAAAAATCAATGCCAAAGCCCCGCATATAATTTAAATAGCGTGCATAGGTTTCTGGATAAGCTGCTTGGGCCAAATCCCCAGTATGTAGAATCAAATCAGCATTTGGAAAGCGCTGCTGAACATCTTCCATAACGGCATGAAAGCTTTCCTCAGGGTTGATCCCGACAAACTTTGCATCAGGCTTATCCATTAAGTGTGTATCTGTGATCTGTATGATCACTTTATCTTTATCGGTTTGCTGCAATATCTTTGATTGCATGTCTTTCCCCTAGACATTTTCAAGTGTACGCAAGTGCTGTTGTAGCCATTGTAAAGCCATTATCACTGGTGCATTTTTTAAACGATTACTTTGTAATAATATACTAAGATCTGCATAGTCGATGATATGAAGTTGAATATTTTCACCTTCATCGGGCATTCCAAAAATACCGCCTTCGGCAGGCAACTCCGCTTGAGCAGTATAAAGATGAAAAATTTCATCACATGCGCCAGCCGATGGATAGAAACTAAAAAGAGCTTGAATATGTTCAAGCTCACAGCCAGATTCTTCAAGACTTTCTCTTCGAATACAGGTTTCTGGAGATTCATCACCATCCAATACCCCTGCAATAATTTCTAATTGCCAAGGTGAAATCGGGTCATCAATTGCACCAACGCGAAATTGTTCAATCAGTGCGAATTTTTGTTGTTGATCATTATAAATCAAAACACCCGCGGCTTCTTTGCGACGAACTAACTCACGTTGGATGTTTGATGTATATTCGGTTTGGTTAAATAATCGGTGCTGCAAGCTGACTTTTTCGACTTGAACAAAGCCCTGAAAAGCATATTCTCGAGATTGAATTTTTACATCGTTATGGGTGTAAGTTGCTTGCTGAATGATGTTCATGTGTGTAGTTAGGATGAAACATATTCACTTCATCCTAACTGAGAAATAGGCAAAGGCAAAAGTTTTTTTTAACTTTACACTTTGTGGTACAACTTTTGTCCTTGCTCATGATAGACAGATTTCATGGTTTTTAGACCATCCTCTATCACCGTTTGGCTTGAAGTCGCTTGCTCAGCATGTTGCTGATTTTGTGCGTAGTCACGAACATTTTGGGTGATTTTCATCGAACAAAACTTCGGTCCGCACATGGAGCAGAAATGCGCTGATTTATGTGCTTCTTTCGGCATGGTTTCATCATGCATAGAGCGAGCGGTATCAGGGTCCAAACTCAGATTGAATTGATCCTCCCAGCGGAATTCAAAACGTGCTTTAGAGAGCGCATTGTCGCGTACTTGTGCGCCTGGATGACCTTTAGCTAAATCTGCTGCATGTGCGGCGATTTTGTACGTGATGATGCCGTCTTTAACATCTTTTTTGTTGGGTAATCCCAAATGCTCTTTTGGTGTGACATAACACAGCATTGCTGTACCATACCAACCAATCATTGCCGCGCCTATCGCAGAGGTAATGTGGTCATAACCAGGTGCAATATCCGTTGTCAGTGGTCCAAGTGTATAGAATGGTGCTTCCTGACAAACTTCAAGTTGCAAGTCCATATTTTCTTTGACCATATGCATTGGAACATGCCCTGGACCTTCAATCATCACTTGAACATCATGTTGCCATGCACGATGGGTGAGTTCACCCAAGGTGCGTAATTCTGAAAATTGTGCTTCATCATTGGCATCTTGGATACAGCCTGGACGTAAACCATCACCTAGACTGAACGAGACATCATAAGCTTTCATGATTTCACAGATTTCATCGAAATGCGTATAAAGGAAATTTTCTTCATGATGCGCCAAACACCATTGCGCCATAATTGAGCCACCACGTGACACAATCCCCGTCAAACGATTTGCGGTTAATGGAACATAGCGCAATAACACACCTGCATGAATAGTAAAGTAGTCCACGCCTTGTTCTGCTTGTTCGATCAAGGTGTCTTTAAAGATTTCCCACGTCAGGTCTTCTGCAACCCCATCGACTTTCTCAAGTGCTTGATAAATCGGAACAGTACCAATTGGTACAGGAGAGTTGCGAATAATCCATTCACGTGTTTCATGAATATTTTTACCCGTCGACAGATCCATAATGGTATCTGCGCCCCAACGTGTTGCCCATGTCATTTTTGCAACTTCTTCATCAATCGATGAACCCAGTGCAGAGTTACCAATATTGGCATTGATCTTAACCAAGAAATTACGTCCGATAATCATCGGTTCACATTCTGGATGGTTAATATTTGCAGGGATGATGGCGCGACCTTCAGCGACTTCTTTGCGCACAAATTCGGGTGTGATTTCCATCAGATTATGTGCACCAAAATTTTGTCCTGCATGTTGACGCATATCGACGCCTTCACGCTGACGTTGATTTTCACGAATCGCAATATATTCCATTTCTGGGGTGATGATTCCTTGCTTGGCATAATGCATTTGGCTGACATTATGTCCTGCTTTGGCGCGACGAGGCTTTTGAATATGTGCAAAACGGATTTCAGCTGTACGAATATCTTTGAGGCGCTCTTGTCCGAACTTAGACGTTAGGGTATTTAAGCGTTCAGTGTCGTTACGTTCAGCAATCCATGTTTCACGAACATTGGGCAAACCTTGATTGAGGTCGATCTTGACATTCGGGTCGGTATAAACCCCTGATGTGTCATAAACCATCACTGGTGGATTTTTTTCCCCACCTAAACCTGTAGGGGTATCGGTGAGTTCAATTTCACGCATCGGAACCTGAATGTCAGGGCGTGAACCTTGAATATAGACTTTTTTAGATGCGGGTAAAATTCGAGTGAGATCTTTGGCTTCTTGCTCATGTTGAGCCAATTGATCAGCAGGGGATAGATTCGTTAATTGGTTCATTACAATGATCCTTATGAATGACATCAACGAATCAAGCACGACCAAAAACGGTGGCAAATTTAGTCTATTTGATGCAGCACTATGACCAAGAGCATGATGCTGTATTTCTAAAAAATAGATAAACTTTGGGCTGTCAGTTTTTAGATGCTTGATTCCTACGCAGGTCTTAACCTGATCAGGTTCAACGGTACTTTAGTTTAAGTTTTGGCAAGGAGATGCAAAACTGACTAAATCTCAGCGAGGAATTACTCGCGCTCCGTCAAGCGATGTTTAAATATTAGCATGTTCTCATCGGGAATGTGATGACATGCTCCTATCAAATTTAATTATTTTTTTGAGCAAGAATCTCTTCAACCTGCTTTCTTATTTTTTGTTCAAATGCTGTACGTTGCTCTTGAATGCTTTGTTGTTCAGGGGTTTCATCTTGAGTATTTTCTCTAGATGGCTTTGGCATTTGTTGCCAAAGCGTTTCACTCTTATTGATCAAATTTAGGAAGCTTTGTGCAGTCTGACGGCTTGCCGTTTGGCTTTTGGTAACTTTCTCAATGGCTTTCATGGCTTCTTCATCTGCAATTTTGTCATCATCAAACCATAGGGTACGGGTATTGTCATCGCCTTGAAAAAGAGCACGACGATATTGTTCAATGTTTTCTGAAACTTGAGGTTTATAATGGTTTTTAGGGTAGTCTTTATTGAATTTTTCCCAAAATAATAAGCGGTTGGCGACTTCATCAAAACTAATTGCCAATCCAGCATCCAGTATATAGTTTGCTCCTGTATACTCTTTACGGATTTGTTTAAAATAAACTTGATCTGATTTTTCTAAAGAGGGTGCAAAAATATCGAGATCATATTGTGGATTTCGGGTAAACGTATATTCACCTTCACCCACATAAAATTTTTCTAAATATAAGTCTTTTGCATGATCTACCAAGTATTTCTCACTCGGTTTTAACTTTTTATATAGTTCTTGTTTTTGCTTTGCTGTCATAGACTGACCTTCTGCAAGAGAATCAGTCAAATATTGGAATACTTGAGGTGAAGCATCCATCACAAGTTTCTGATAAATGTCTTCAGATTTTGCTTGCCATTGATAACGAGTTTTTAAGGGTACAATTGATAAACAGTTTCTAAACCATTGATTGAGATCATGCAAATCCTCAGCAACCACTGTTTTTTCTAACTTTTGAATACTTGAATCGATTTGGCTACAATCTTGAGCAGGTCCTTTAGGACGAGAGGCTTCAGTGGCATCAATCTCAGATGTAGATGTTTTAACTGCTTCAGTTTTTTGATTATTTTCATGTTTTTGACAAGCACTGAGCAAGGTAAAAATAAAAATAGCAGCTAATGGAACACTTTTTTGTAGAAAGTTCATGGTATGACAATTGTTGTGAGTTTTTTGAATAGTGAAAGGATAATAAAAATTGAGCTGAAAAGAAATCTATGTATTAGAACAAATTGCATCACTAAAGCAGTCTTTTTTGACATGTTTAAAATCAATTGGACTTAAATTTAAATATTGATTGAGTTGAGAAAGTGCCAATAATTGAGGGCGATTTTCTAATTTTAAGCGTTCTTTTTCACTGATTTGAATTTTTTGTTGGCGTTGTTCAGGCGTCATTTGTACGAATTGTATAAATTTCTTGGCTTGGACTGAAAGCTCCCCTTCATTTGTTTTAGACAAATGTTCGATGACCAACCAACTTGAGGCATCTATATCATTTTGATTTTCAAAATTCATCGAAATGGGCGAGCCTTCTGTACCTAAAAATAACAAGCTGCTGTAAGCATTTTTTAAAAAGCGCGCGTCATGTAGAAAAATGGTATTTGGATACGTCACAAGATATTCTTGCCAAAATTTAGCGCGCTTGGCAATTTCATCAGGCTCAAGGTTCAATTTATTATTTTTGAAAAGCGGTTGCGCATTTTGCTCTGCCAGATTTTCGATAAATACTTGTTCAGGTGCTTGCAGATAAGGTGCAAAAACTTTTGCCAAATACTGCGGGCTTCGGCGATAGTTGATTGCATCCTCAGTCTGGTCTGTTAACTCAATATAAGCCTGTCCTTTATGGCGCAATAAATATTGATCGCGCAAATTGAGTTGTTCAAATTTATTCTGCTGAATGGTGGGATATGCTGCCTGATCTAACACATAGGTTTCAAATGCTTGCTGTTGTTCGGATGTTCGATCTATTTGTAGAAATTGTTGGTACATCTTTTTGGATTGATGCATGAGTTCCATTTGTTCTGTAGATTTTAACAAAGGTAAGCACATGCGAATGTCTTGATTCACCTGTTCAATCGCTAAAGTTGTTCTTTGCGGATTAATTGCCAACATTTCATTTTTTAGATTTTGACAAATTTGCGTCAGATCAGGAACAGGATTTTCTGTTTTTGGTGCTTCCTTTGACTCTTGTACGATATCCGTTGTTGGTTTTTGACACGCGACCACCACCAAGCCACTCAAAACTACGAGTATGCTCGAAATGAGATAATGAATAGGGTTGCGAGGAAATTTCATTAGACCGATATAACAAGGAAGCTCAATGTGGTACTTTGCTATTGTCGCTGAATCAAAGCTAAATAAATGAAATATTTTGTAGTTTTGTGATAATGAAACGTTACGATTTTAACGGAAATGGCAAATTTTTTCATGGCTATGCAGCGTTCATTTATTGAATAATTTGCCTAAAAATAAGCCTGCGGTTTATCTTAAATTAAATGTCAGTATATATAAATTATATAAAGTGAGTGCTATGATTTGAGCTAAATCTTGAAGATGAAAATCAACATTGCTTCAATGAAAGTTCATCTAAAAGAAAAATACTTGTCATAAAATGTTCATCATTGCTATGGTTTAATATTAAGTCTAAAAAGTCGCATTTGTTGCCTGTGGAGTATCAAACTTTGAGCCCAAGTAATCCTGTATTAAACCATCACATTTCTTCACAATTCAATGAAGATCTACAGGATGTAAATACCAAATTTATGACCATGGGTGGTTTAGTAGAGCAACAAGTGGCAAATGCGGTGCATGCTTTGTTAGATACCAATGCCAATATGGCAATAGATGTGCAGTTTCAAGACAATACCGTCAACCGTTATGAACGTGAAATCGATGAAGCACTGACTTTGATTTTGGCACGTCGTCATCCCGCGGCAATTGATTTGCGCATGGTGATTGCGATGAGTAAGGCAAACACGGATTTAGAACGGATTGGTGATGAAGCCGCAAAAATCGCCCGTATTGCACAGACATTGTGCGAAGAAGGTGAGTCACCTCGTGGCTATATGGAAACACGCCATATTGGCAATCAAGTTCGTGTCATGATTCATGATGCTTTGGATGCTTTTGCCCGTGTCGATGCTGAACAAGCATTAAAAGTTTTGTTGGCAGATGCAGATATTGACCGTGAGTATCAGTCGGCAACACGTACACTCATGACGTATATGATTGAAGATCCTCGACATATTAGTCGTGTTATTAATGTGATGTGGGTATTGCGCTCATTGGAGCGTATTGGTGATCATGCACGTAATATTTCAGAACAAGTCATTTATATGGCGAAAGGTTTTGATGTGCGTCATACCAACATTGAAGAAATTGAACAAAAAGTTCAAGGAAAATAATTTAACGTAGCTTAAAGACTTAAACAAAAAGACCTGAATTATTCAGGTCTTTTTTTGGGGCATCGGTTTTGAAAAAACGTCAACTCAACGAATTAAACTTGTGCCAAGGCTTGCTCTAAATCTGCAATCAAATCATCAATATGTTCAATGCCTACAGATAAGCGAACCATATCAATACTGACCCCAGCCGCTTTTAATTCTTCTTCATTGAGTTGGCGATGAGTCGTGGTTGCTGGATGACATGCCAAGCTTTTGGCATCACCAATGTTGACTAAACGAGTAAAGAGTTGTAGGGCATCAATAAAACGAGTTCCACCTTCACGACCATCTTGTACTCCAAAAGATAAGATGGCAGATGGTTTACCTTTGACATATTTTTGAGCTAAGGCATGTTGTGGATGGTCTTTTAAACCGGCATAGTTGACCCATTGCACTTTAGGATGTGCTTGCAAGTATTCTGCAACTTTTTGTGCATTCTCAGTATGACGTTCCATACGTAAACTGAGCGTTTCTAAGCCCTGTAAAATAAGGAATACACTGAGTGGGCTAATCGCAGCACCAGTGTTACGTAAAGGCACAACACGCGCTCGCGCTATATATGCGGCTTCACCTAAGGCTTCTACATAATTCACACCATGATAACTTGGATCAGGTGTATTTAAGACTTTAAAACGTTCAGGATATTTACCCCAAGGGAATTTCCCACTGTCTACAATGGCGCCGCCAATGGAGTTGCCATGACCACCAATGTATTTCGTCAAAGAATGTACGACAATATCAGCACCATGTTCAAAAGGCTTGAGTAAGGCAGGGGTAGCAACAGTATTATCAACAATGACAGGAACGCCGTATTCGTGCGCGATTTTGGCAATCGCCTCAAGATCGATAATATTGCCCAATGGGTTGCCGATTGATTCAACAAAGACCAGTTTGGTTTTTTCATCAATCAGGTTGCGCAGTGCTTCAGGATTTTGGTAATCAAAAAAACGTACTTCAATGCCTTGTTTCGGCAAAGTATGCGCAAATAAATTGTATGTTCCACCATATAGCGTCGATACAGATGCAATATTATCGCCAGCTTCGGCAATGGTTTGAATCGAATAGGTGATTGCTGACATGCCCGAAGCCAATGCTAAAGCACCGATTCCACCTTCAAGTGCAGCCAGACGTTGTTCAAGCACAGCTGTGGTTGGATTCATGATACGGGTATAAATATTGCCTTGAACTTTGAGATCAAATAGATCTGCACCATGCTGGGTATTATCAAAGGCATAGGATGTCGTTTGATAAATTGGAACAGCAACGGCTTTGGTTGTTGCTTCTGGTTCATAGCCTGCGTGAATGGCAAGTGTTTCGTCTTTATAAGTCATATTCCGTCAACTTTTTATTAAAATTCAATAGAGTGTAACAAATAAATATATGAAGTAAACAAGGGTTTCTATATTTTAAAATCATAAAAAAAGATAAAGACAAAGTCTTAGCGATGTGCCGTTTACACAGAATTGAATATGTAAATACCGAATATCGCTTAGTTGAGTCACTGTCATGTTGATGTCACTTGCCGAAATTAGTATTGGAATTTCCATTAAATCAGGCACTAAGTACAATGAATAAAGCACAGATAAGTAAACTGACAATTCGTAAAACCACTTTAACTTTAGTTTTATGTAGTTTATTCGGCTTAACAGCATGTTCAGATGATGATAATAAAGACTCAACCAACAGCAAAACACTTACTCAAAGTATAAGTTTAGCGTTTGGCGATGAGGCTTGTGTGATGGGAGGAACACGTGTTCAAAGCGGGGTAGATAGGAATGGAAATGGTCAACTGGAAGCCAGTGAAGTCACAAAAAATGAGGACAGTTGTAAACCGAATTTATTTGCTCAAGGCGTCGCATTACCATTTACTGTACTCGCACGACATGATGCAAATGGCACGACCATTGATAGTAGCTTTGATATTCGTCAAGGTGGTTTTGGTTCTGATGCCACTGCTCACCCGACAAATAAAAAGCAATTCTATGCTTTGACAGATCGAGGACCGAATGCTGACTTTACTGACAAGCTGTATGGTGCAGGTAAAGTGTTTGCGATTCCTAATTATGTTCCCAAAATTGGTTTGTTTGAAATTCAGGACAATGGCACCGTCAAACTAATCAAAACCATTAATTTGAAAGACCGTAATGGTAAAGATATTTCAGGTTTACCCAATACCTCAGCTTTTGGGGGGACTGGAGAAACTCCTTATGATGTGAATGGTAAAGTGATTACTGTAGATCCAACCAAACCGTTTGATGCAGTGAATAATCCCATCAAATTGGATGATTATGGCTTAGATAGTGAAGGGCTAGTTGCACTTCAAGATGGCACGTTTTGGGTCAGTGATGAATACGGTCCACATATTGTACATTTTGATGCCAATGGCAAGGAAATCGGGCGAATTAACCCATTTAAAGCAGATCAACGTAATCAATGGACGCTACCTAATGAATTTAGTTATCGCCGTGCCAATCGAGGAATGGAAGGGCTCACCATTACACCAGATCAAAAAACTTTGGTGGGCATTATGCAGTCGACCATGAGTTTGCCGAATAAAAGTGTCAATAAATCAACATTGACTCGTATAGTGACCATTAACCTTGAGACAGGTAAGGTTGCACAATATCTCTATCAGCAAGAACTTCCTGAGAACTCCAACTCCGGGATTATTGCATTAAGTGCAACACAATTTTTAGTGCTGGAACGGGACGGTCTTTTTTATAAAGACACCACAAAGGTAATTAAAAATGTTTATCGTATTGATTTAACTCAAGCCACCAATTTAGAAGATATTAAAGATCAAAAGGATTTCAAACAGGATGACAAGATCGGTTTAACGATCGCGGGTAAAACACTGGAAGAATTCCAGTTGGAAAAAGGCTGGGATGGTTTAAAAGCATTGAATATTGTTCCAGCACCCAAAACATTGGTACTCGATATGGGTAAAGCGGTGAAATATCCACATGACAAAATAGAAGGCATATGGTTGATTAATAACACCACCTTAGGTGTATTAAACGATGATGATTTAGGATTGTGGAGTAATGCAAAAGGAATGGAGCAAAAATTTCTGGATACAGCGCGAACAAGAGTCGATATCAATACCTTATACATCATGGATAAATTGAATTTGAAAGGGCAATAAGTACTTTGAAAGAGCCGTCAAATTGGCGGCTCTTTCAATCTTATGTGTTGAATAACAGCAAGCATTAAAATAAAAAACGATACTCATACCTTGGTGCAATGTATAGCCACCAGTTTTAGTCCTGTGCAAGCCTTAATTTGGTTGTCATCCAACCAACACATCCAGACTGCATCTACAGTTTATATCGCAATATCAGACGAACTTTGATTTCATATCTCGTTTGAATAAAACTCAAGGTCGAACTCTTTTGAAGAACGAATCTGAAAAAGCGTGTTTGAAAATATCTCTATCTAATTGGACAAATCTGAACAAAAATAGATAAATTCAGCGTATAATTAACAGCATTTATTTAAGGATTTGTCCGCATTTCATCTGTGGATTGCCTTGTAAGTTAAAACAAACAATGAATGCTGTGAAACGAAGAAAACCGTAAATATGTTTTTGAGTTTTATCGCGCAGACTGAGTGAGTTTGAGTTGCAAGTGGATATAAACAAAACCATGTTTTTGTTTATCAAGTCGCTACAGATGACATTCGAGTAAAGCCTATTCGCATTTTGCGAATTTTTATTCATTATAGAGGAGTCCTACGTGGCCCAATATATTTACACGATGAACCGTGTGTCGAAGATGGTTCCGCCTAAACGCGAAATCTTAAAAGACATCTCTTTATCATTTTTCCCAGGTGCCAAAATTGGTGTGCTTGGTTTAAACGGTGCTGGTAAATCTACTTTGCTCCGTATTATGGCTGGCGTAGATAAAGATTTCTCAGGTGAAGCTCGTGCACAACCAGGTATTAAAATCGGTTATCTAGAGCAAGAACCACCATTAGATCCAAATAAAGATGTCCGTGGTAACGTTGAAGATGGTTTACGTGAGCCATTGGATGCCTTGGCACGCTTAGATGAAGTTTTTGCTGAATACGCAGCAGAAGATGCTGATTTTGACGCACTTGCAAAAGAGCAAGAGAAATTAGAAGCAATCATTCATTCTTGGGATGCCCATAACCTGACCAATCAAATGGATCAGGCAGCCGCTGCATTAAATCTTCCTGCTTGGGATGCAGATGTAACTTTGCTTTCAGGTGGTGAGCGTCGTCGTGTTGCACTATGCCGTTTATTGCTGTCTAAGCCAGATATGTTATTGCTGGACGAACCGACGAACCATTTGGATGCAGAGTCTGTATCTTGGTTAGAACGTTTCTTGAAAGACTTTGCTGGTACAATCGTGGCGATTACCCATGACCGTTATTTCTTGGATAACGTGGCAGAGTGGATTCTTGAGCTTGACCGTGGGCATGGTATTCCATACCAAGGTAACTATTCGTCTTGGTTAGAGCAAAAAAATGCCCGTTTAGAGCAAGAACAAAAGCAAGAAGAATCTTTTGCTAAAGCATTGAAAAAAGAACTTGAATGGGTTCGTTCAAATGCCAAAGGTCAACAAAAGAAAAATAAAGCACGTATGGAGCGTTTTGAAGAGCTTAACTCGCGTGAGTTCCAACAACGTAATGAAACTTCAGAGATTTATATTCCACCTGGTCCACGTCTAGGGAATAAAGTGGTTGAAGTTGAAGGCATCAGTAAATCTTTTGATGGTCGTTTATTGTACGAAAATCTAACCTTTACTGTGCCACCTACAGCGATTGTGGGTATTGTGGGTCCAAACGGGGCAGGTAAAACCACCTTATTCCGTATGATGACAGGTGAGCAGCAACCTGATACAGGTACTGTGACACTGGGTGAGTCTGTTAAAGTCGCCTATGTTGGTCAGATTCGTGACACCTTAGACAACAATAAAACAGTTTGGGAAGAAGTTTCTGGCGGTTTAGATATCTTAAGAATCGGTGAATACGAGATTGCTTCTCGTGCCTATATCGGTCGCTTTAACTTTAAAGGTCAAGATCAGCAAAAACGTGTTGGAGAATTATCTGGTGGTGAACGTAACCGTTTACAACTTGCTAAGATTCTTCAAATGGGCGCAAACGTGATCTTACTGGATGAGCCATCAAACGATTTGGATATCGAGACTTTACGTGCGCTAGAAGATGCGATTTTAGTCTTCCCAGGTACAGTGATGGTGGTATCGCATGACCGTTGGTTCCTCGACCGTATTGCAACGCATATCTTGTCATTTGAAAATGAACAGCCAGAGTTCTACGAAGGTAACTATGCCGAATACGAAGCGTATCGCTTGGCTCGCTTAGGTGATGCAGCTGTGCAGAAGCGTACTAAATACAAAAAAATTGGTGGCTAAACACTGATTTTACTGTAAAAAACCAGCTTTCGAGCTGGTTTTTTATTGCAGGTAAGCATGGTGAAGTTGATTTTGCGCTTCGATATGTCCTTGATTGGCTGCAAGTAACAACCATTTTCTGGCTTTATATTGATCAGGAGACAGTCCCAGTTGACCCTGTAGATAAATCATTCCGAGTTTATATTGTGCTTTACTATAACCTTTCAATGCGGCATGTAAAAAATACCAAATCGCATTACGCTGATAGGTATAAACGCGCTCATGACGATGTAAATCATAATGCACACTATAGTGATTATTCAGGGCGAGATGTTCATAACTGGTTGCACGATGATAAATATGCATGGACTCAGACATCCCAAATAAGACATGCCGATGTGTATAATCGTATGAATAAGTCATGAGCTGATTAATCCTCCTTATTTATTTTTATTAACTCCATCATCAACTACAAAATTTAAGGCTTATTTCAATCAAGATTAAATGAAATAAAAAGAATATGAAATACCTTAGGTTCATGATTTTTTTTCATAGTAAAAATACTGGAAAAATAAAGGAGTTTCAGTAAATAGGGTTAATTGCCTGATTTATATTGAAGGATCGGCTTATTTTAAGACGCTGATATTAAAAGTGGAAATGTGACTATTTTCATTTATTTTATCATTACTGAGTGAATTCTCTATTTAAAAATCATGACAAATAAATTGTAAAATTTTATTTGAAAATAAATATTATTAATTGATTTCTTTATGTTGTTTTAATTTAGACTTAATAAAGGTGATATAAAACCATGAATAACTCATCACTTTAGAATGCTTTCATTTTCTTATTCAATAGAGCATTCGAAATAAAATAAGCGCTCAATACAACCTTCTCCCAGTGGAAGAAGGCGTTTTCAGCATGATGCAGTATGTTGATTGAAGTATGAGATTATTTATATAGTTTTTAATCTAGATAAAACGTTATTCATCACAGACGCATTTCAATCCCTTGTTCTGCGAGATATTGTTTTGCTTCAGGAATCGTATATTGACCAAAATGGAAGATTGAAGCTGCCAATACCGCATCTGCTCCACCTTTTAAAATACCATCTGCTAGGTGTTGTAAATTACCTACGCCACCAGAAGCAATCGTTGGAATGGTGACACGATCATTGATTTGGCGCATGAGACCAATGTCATAACCGGCTTTGGTTCCATCAGCATCCATAGACGTAACCAATAGTTCACCTGCACCGTATTCCGCCATTTTTACTGCCCATTCAATGGCATCAATCCCTGTAGGTTTACGTCCACCATGAGTGAAAATTTCCCACTTATTTTCCGCAGTTTTTTTGGCATCAATCGCAACGACAATGCATTGTGCGCCAAAGCGCTGAGACGCTTCTTGTACAAACTCAGGGTTAAACACGGCAGCGGAGTTAATACTGACTTTATCAGCGCCTGCATTTAACAATAGGCGAATATCTTCAACTTTACGTACACCGCCACCGACAGTTAAAGGGACAAATACACTTTCCGCCATACGTTCTACAGTGCGATAAGTCGTATCACGACCATTGGAGGTTGCAGTGATGTCTAAAAAAGTAATTTCATCGGCACCTTGTTCATTATATCGTCGAGCTACTTCTACAGGATCACCTGCGTCACGAATATCAAGAAATTGAACACCTTTCACCACACGACCATTATCTACGTCTAGGCAAGGAATAATACGTTTAGCGAGCATAATTTTTTCCAAAAAATAACAGTCGATGATGAAACTTCGTGACTTAGCTATAGCACCACAATAGCCGAAGCGGTTATTCTATCAAACTTATGTAAGTTTTTTCGCAGGTTTTCTATGTCGGTTTATACCACTTTGAGTTTACAAGAAGTTCAGGTCTTTGCAGCACCTTATGGATTAGAGGTGGTTGAGCTGAACCCAATTCAAGGCGGTATCCAAAATACCAACTATTTTATCATTTGTCGTGATGGAACACAGTTTGTTTTAACCTTATTTGAAAATATGGATGCGCAAGCGGCAGGTGAGTTAATTCCTGTGTTAGAGCATTTAGGCGAATATGGGCTGGCTGTCCCTGTACCTCTCAAATATGAAGGTCAATCTATTCATACGTTGAAGGATAAACCTGCGCAGATTGCACCACGTATGATCGGCAAACATCCTATGCCATCAAGCATTGCTCAAGTTGAACAGATTGCGATGGCTCAGGCAAAGATGCATATTGCATTAAAAGATTTTCCACTACAGCGCAAAATCGCCCGCGATCATGACTATTGGTACAACGTGGCGAAACAAATTAAACCGACTTTAAGTACAGCCGATAAAGCGCTACTTGATAATCTCTTGGGATTGTATCAAGCATTAACACAGATGTATCCAAATAGACCTAAAGGTTGGATTCATTCAGACTTGTTTCGCGACAATACGCTGTTTGAAGGGGACAACCTCAAAGGAATCCTTGATTTTTATGAAATGAATCAAGATGAATTGTTGTTTGATGTTGCCATTACATTAAATGATTTTTGTACCGAATATCCTGAAGTTACTTTAAATGAAGCCAAGGCAATGGCATTTTTAAATGCTTATAGTTCAGTTCGTCCACTGACTGAAGATGAAAAGGCATGTCTAGAATTATATTTGGCAATGGCGGCAGGACGCTTTTGGATGATGCGTTTGCAGATTGCACAAATCAATGCTGAATCAGCTCGAACAGGCGATGATATCTTGCAGAAAAATCCACAAGAAATGCGTAATATGTTGATTGAAAGATTGAAATTTGTAACAGCTTAATAAATGTGTGGGATAAAAAATGCGTGATCAAGGTCGGTTAGTTGAGTGGTTTGATGACAAAGGCTATGGCTTTATTCAACCCAATGATGGACTAAAAGAGCGTGTATTCCTGCATATCAAAGACTTTGCGCAAAAAGGTCCACGTCCGATAGTGGGCTGTGCACTTGAATATGTGGTGCAGTTAGATGGACAAGGACGTTATAAAGCCAAGCAAGTGACTTATTTGAAAGCAACTCAAACTGTTCATGCCAAAACAAATCGAACCAGTCAGAATAAACTGAATGCCCAAAAAACCTCCTCATTACAGCCGATGCAAATCATATGTATCGTTTATATAGTGGCTTTGGCAATCTTAAGTATAAGTGGTTTATTAAATGGTATGATTCTGCTTTTTGTCAGTATTATCAATGTCATGACTTATTGGTTCTATGCACAGGACAAAGAAGCTGCACAAATCAATCAGCGTCGGGTGCCTGAAAATACCTTACATATTTTAGCCTTTTTAGGCGGCTGGCCCGCTGCATGGTTGGCACAACAACGCTTACGACATAAAACACAAAAACAACCTTTTCGAAAGATCTATTTCTGTACCATAGTCTTTAATATTTTATTGATTTTATGGTTAATTTCACCTTTAAATGTATTCCACATTTGATGTGAATTCGCCAAGTTTTAAAAAAGGGCTTGCGATGAGTAATTATGTCGATTCAAACAATAGTAAATCTCTCACCTTAATCTTATACATTCTTTACATTATTGCGATTTTCTCCGCTGGAATTCTAGCAATTGTTGCATTGATTATTAATTACGTAAAATTAGATTCTGTTCGAGGTACGATTTTTGAAAGCCATTTTAAGTGGCAAATCAGAACATTTTGGTGGTACTTGATCTGGACCATCGTTGCATTTATTCCATTTCTTTTTCTCTTTTTCACTATGGATAATGTCAACGCATTTGCAGGTGTAGCACTCAGCGCTACAGTGTTTTGTGGTGTGACTTTATTTCTTTCTTGGATATGGATTGTTTATCGAGCGATTCGAGGGATTATCGTTTTGAATGATGATCAAGCTTTACCGCTATAAACCTGACTAAAAATTGAAAGAATGACTGAAGTAAAAAACAGCGCTTACCCTGAAACGCTGTTTTTTTTATATGGTGTGAGTACTTTTTTGATGTTGTTTTCTGTTTAAAAATCGAGGTCTCCATTCGCTGACGATAACGCCCAAAACCACAAGTAATCCACCAAAAAGTGCAACTAAGGGAAGGCGTTCACCTGCAATTCTGCCAAATAATGCTGCCCATACAGGTTCGCCAGCATAGATCACTGCTGCTTGAGATGGATCAACTGAACGTTGTGCCCAATTCATGGTCAGTTGCAATATAGAACTGGTCAAGCCTAATCCTACTGCCAGTATAAGCAGTTCCCACGAAAAGGCGGGGATATGATGTTCTCCAACAAAGGGCATTGATGCAAAAGATAACACTGAGGCAAAAGCCAACTGAATGACAGTCACTCGCTGAATGTTCACTTTCCCTGCAAAGTAACCAATCAAAATAATTTCCATTGCAATCGCAAAAGAACCGAGTAGGGTTACAATTTGCCCTGTATTGAGATTGATTTGGTTGAAGCCATTGCCTGTTAAGAAAATTAACCCGATAAATGCCAGTAAGACGCCTAACCATGTCATCACGTGAGGTCTTTTACGAAAAATCAGCCAAATTAAGATGGGTACCAAAGGGACATACAACGCCGTTAAAAATGCAGACTCACTACTACTGATGGTTTGCATTCCTACGGTTTGTGAGCCATAACCTCCAGCAATCATGCTGCCAATCAGTGCCCCAGCAATAATTTCTTTTAGATGAATGCCTCTGAGATATTTATATGACAATAATCCGACAGCGATGGTTGCCGCTGCAAATCGGCAACCTACGAAGAACATTGGAGAACTATAATTCAAGGCATGATGCACAACGACAAAAGTACCTCCCCAAATCATAGTCATGATGATCAGGGCAATCTGAGGTATTTTCGATTTTAAAAATAAAGCAAAGGGAGAGGATGACATAAAGAACAAGAGAGCAAAAGAAAGCATCGCTATTTTACGCGAAAGCACAGAATTATGCTGATGTTAAGTTTGGTAATAAATGAGAGGCGATCATTAAATTGTCACCTGAAAGCGTTATACTTTAACTATTAAAATATGCTAAAGAGAAATAAGCCATGGTCATTGAACAAGCTTTATTTCATATTATTGAGGGTCAGCAATCGGCTTTCGAAAAGAAATTTTATGAATTATCCGACATTTTTAGAAATGCACAAGGGTGTGAAAAATTTAAATTGATTCGTGGAATAGAGAATAATCAACAATATATTCTACAAATTCACTGGACTGATTTAAAAGCACACACAGATGTTTTTATGAAAACAGAAGAATTTAAACATTGGTTTAAGGCTTTAAAACCCTTTTTGGCACAAAAAATAGAAATGCAGCATTTTGAAAATACATTAGTTTAGATTTTTGTTGTGATTGAAGGAATAAAAAAGGAGCCTGTAAAAACTTCTGTGTAAATGTCGCTTAAATGAAAGCGTCTAAACGACCTTCAAATTCGATCATAAACCGACTCATAGCAGCACGCCAATCCCGAATTGGCATATTCCACTTTTTTGATGCAGCTTCAATTGCCAAATAGATTACCTTTCTGACCGAGTCATCGGTTGGAAAGAGCTTACGCTTCTTGATTGCCTGCCGAATCACACTATTTAGTGATTCAAACTTGCGGAGCAATACTCCTCAGGTGGTGTAAATCGCTTTACGAATATCTGCTGGATAAGCAAACAAGGTATTTAGGTTCTGCCAGTGCCCGTACCAAGATTTGCTAATCTGCGGGTATTTATCATCCCATGTGCTCGCAAAGACTTCTAATGCCTGCAAGGCAGACTCTTCAGTAACAGCTTGATAAATACGCTTCAAGTCACTGGTGACGGCTTTATAGTCCTTCCAACTCACATATTTCAAACTGTTGCGTACCATGTGGATAATACATAGTTGAATGCGTGTTTGTGGGTAGACGGTAGTAATCGCATCAGGAAAGCCTTTCAAACCATCTACACAGGCAATCAGAATGTCTTGTACACCACGATTCTTTAGTTCTGTTAGAACGGACAGCCAGAATTTGGCACCTTCATTCTCGGCGATCCACATACCCAGCAGTTCTTTGTGACCCTCAAGGTTAACACCCAATGCTAGAAAGACAGCTTTGTTAATAACGCTGTTGTCCTGTCTGACCTTCACCACAATGCAATCAAGGTACACGATGGGGTAAATGTTATCGAGTGGGCGATTCTGCCACTCAATCACTTGCTCTTTAACCGCATCTGTCACCTTGGAAATCAAACTAGGAGATACATCTGCATCGTATAGTTCTTTGAATGTACTGACGATTTCACGGGTGGTCATGCCTTTGGCATACAGCGATAGGATTTGGCTATCCATGCTGGTGATTCTGGTTTGGTGTTTCTTCACCAATTGTGGTTCAAATGTACCATCACGATCACGTGGGGTATTCAGCTCAAACTCACCATCACCCGTGAGTAGTTGCTTCTTACTGTAGCCATTACGTGCATTGCCTTTGGCACTAGGTGGTGACGCTCATGCCCTAAATGCTCGTGAGTTCTGCATTTAGGGCTGTTTCAACGGTAAGTTTCTTTAGAGCTTTACTGAATTCATTCAGGTCAGAATCTGTTTTTAGGTTTTTGGCAAATTCTTTTGCAGTGCCATCAATTGACTGTGATCCATTGTGGATGTCTCCATCTATCCCTATTACAGGGTACTAAGATTTGGACATTTACACAGTTTTATTTACAGGCTCG
>NZ_AMFQ01000010.1:0-41887 GCF_000335555.1 Acinetobacter sp. WC-743
CAAAACGCTATTTGGCAAATGATAAGTAAAACACCTGGTTTTACTCCTAAAGACATTGCCCAAGTAATAGGGGATTCGCATAACACAGTTTGCAATTACGCAAATATTAATATGCCGAATCACTTACCAAGCATCAAAAAATTAGAAGCAATTCTGTATTACACGCAAAACCCAGCTTTATTAAAAATTTGGGCGCATGAGCTTGGTTATGCATTGCTGCCTGTTGAGTGTGATCGAAGTAAACACCATGAGCTTTCTATTTTTGAAGCAATGATGCAGCACAACATCAAGTCAGGCAAAGCAAACAAGGTTGTTTATGACGCTTATGAAGATGGTGTGGTAACACCTCAAGAATATGAAGAGATACACCAACTCACACAGAATTTAATTGAATTGGCGACTGCTGTAGACCAAGCAGCACTAAAGCAAATGAAAAAATTTACATCAGGTGCAGAAATAGAAAAAGCCTGATTTCGTGGATCAGGCTTTTAGTAATTCAAACATTTGCAAGGATTGAATATGAAAACGAATTTATCACAACAGCAAGACACAAACAAGATTTCAGACAATTATAGGACTGGGGACTTGGTTGTAATTATTGATCACCAATCAACAGATTTATTTACTGTAACTGAGGTAAAGGGTGACTTTTTTGGGGATTGGGTTGTTATGACTAATTCCAAAAATGTGGAGTGGAGCAGTGGAACAAGATTTATTCGCCCCGCAACCACGGCAGAAATCAAAGCCAATCGCCGTTTAACTGAAGCTGAACAAGCTTTAGCGGAGGTTTCATGAATAGTAGCTTTAAATCAATACCTGAGCACAAGCAATCTCAGCAGATCCAGTCGTTTTATGAACCAACTTTAGAGCTTTTAGAAAGCTTGCATGAGATTAAGAAAAATAATTTAAAAATGCGTGGTTACAACGAAGAAAACGCGGCAGTTACAAAAGAGGAACTGTCTCAAAAAATGGCTTACCGATTCAAAATTACAATCTGGTTTGCCAGTCAAGTTATCTCAAGTTTGATAAGAGCTGATCGGATTATTTCATTCGGTGGGTATGTAAAACCTAAAGGTGGTGCGCAATGAGATATTCAGCAAAAAGAAAACAGGATATTTCTGTTTCAAAAGCTCCAATTGAAGCGGTAATCCCATTGCTAGAACCCGTAAGAATTTACACAGCCATAGAGCTTGCAGCAATGCCTTTATCAAAAATGAATGAAGCAATAGCAGCTCAAGAGGCTTATTACCTCATCGAGCATACAACAAAAATGGGGGGGCAAGCCAAAGTTGTGCGCCGTTTAATGCAAGAGGGCGCTCCATTAATACAGGTAATAGAGAAATCAAGAACACGATACAAGATCAAAAACGAGTATGTCGAACCACGAATTATTCGACAGTTGGAAAAACGTGGATTCGTCAAGCTGAATGGAGGTGCTAAATGAATTATTTTAGTACAGGGCATGAGGTCGTTGATCAGGTAGGGAGTGTTCATTTAGAGGGAAATGTATTGCCTACTAATTGGTTTAATTCATTTCGTCTAGAGAATGGAAAACCTGATGTAAATGCCGTTATTTTACTCTCTGAAATAGTGTATTGGCATCGTCCAACTGTGGTTCGTGATGAGGATTCTGGTCAAGTTATAAGCATGAAAAAGAAGTTTAAAGCTGATCTTTTGCAACGTTCTTATCAGAGTTTTTCTGATCAATATGGATTCTCTAAGCAGCAAGTCAAAGAGGCTTTAGATCGTCTTGAGCAATTTGGAGTGATTAAGCGTCATTTTCGAACAATTGAGGCTAACAGTCAGAAATATAACAATGTTTTATTTATTGAGTTGATTACCCCTGTGCTTTTTGAAGTGACAACCCTATCACTTTCAAAATGGGGAGGGTCTACCTTTTCAAATAGGGAGGCTCCCCATTTCAAAAGGGGGACAAATACAGAGAATACTACAGAGATTACTACAGATATAAACTCTCAAGAGAATTTGTCTGAAAATTCGACTCAGGACGATTCATGGAAACCTAATCCTGAATTCTTAAAAAATATCATTCGTCAAACAAAATTTAGTCAACGAGTGGACGAAGTTTTATTGATGCCTGATTTTCAATTTCACTTAGGAAATTTTAATGCGCACTGGGAAGATAAAATTTCACTGACTGAAAACCAAAAAACTCGAAAATTTGTTACTTGGTTGCTAAAAGAGTTTGAGGATCAGATTTTAAAATCTACACCTAAAAAACAAACAAGATTGATTAAGACCAAATCACAAATAGTAAATCGAAATGTTAATGATGCATGGGCTGATATTCCTCAATATCAGGGTCCAGTAGAGAACGTTGAAATACCAGAGGACTTCGTATGAATGCTATGACCTCAATGGAATTTCAAAAAGTAAGTGCATATTGCACCAAACACAAAGTTCAAATGATTCAGACAGGACCTTTTCAAACCTGCCCTAAATGTGCCATTTCAGATGTAGTAACTGGCAATAAGGAGCATCAAGCAGAAGTAGATCAAATGGTACGTGATAATCATTTTGCTGGCGCAATGATTCCTCAACGTCATCAAAATTCAGGGTTTAAAAATTACATCGTGAATCCAGAATTACCTGGACAAAAAAATGCTTTATCGGAAAGTGTGTCTTTTGCCAAGTTAATGATTGCTGGTGATAAAAGAAATTTCATCATGTCAGGCAAAACTGGTACTGGGAAAACTCATTTAAGCTGTGCAACTGCTAGAACACTTCTAAACAAGGGTATTTACGTTCGATACATCACAAGTGAAGAACTTGCTCAAAAAATAATGAATGCATGGGATAAGGACACTAAAGATCAATCAGAGCAATCATTGATTTATGAGTTCACTCAGTACGATCTACTTATTCTTGATGAATATGGTCTACATGACCGTGAAAAGCGTTTAGAGCTTGTTCATAAAGTCTTGTATTCACGTTATGACGCAATTAAATCAACAATGCTTATCTCAAATTTTACTCTCAAACAACTCAAAGAAGATTTGGGTGATCGTCTGTGGTCAAGATTCCAACAGGGCGGTTTAACTCTAGTTGAGTGCAATTGGGGTGATCAACGGATGCAAGGGGAGTCGGTATGAATGCGGTTGAGTTTGTTAGGAAATTTGGGTGGGTGAAGGCTGTTGAAGCTATTAAAAATGCGCCCCCACTGGATGATAAAGTTTGGTATTTCTTTTGGTGCAATGAATGTGGAAATGGCGGAAGTTCACAAACAATGAACACTGACTCTTACATGTCTGATTATTGTGCTTGTTCAGTATGTACTTCTGAAGATTTGAAATCAGATGATGGTGTATATGAAGAATTAAAAAGCCTAGTCGAGAGCTGGGAGATGGTGGGGTCTTATGGTGGGCTAGTTAATGCAAAAATTGAAGTTAAGTACATAGATTTGGATTGGGATTTTAAGAGTCCTCGTCAATTGCGTTTAGAGCAAGCCATTGCAGACGTGGAAAGCGTATGGGGTGGGGTGTGAAAGACTTCAATCTAATGCATGGTGATTGTCTCGAGCGAATGAAAGAAATCGAGAGTGGTACCGTAGACATGATTCTTTGCGACTTGCCGTATGGGACAACGTGCTGCAGTTGGGATGCTGTTATCCCATTTGAGCCGCTTTGGGTTGAATATGAGAGGGTAATCAAACCTAATGGGGCGGTAGTCTTGTTTGGCGCTGAACCATTCTCTAGTCATTTAAGATTGTCTAATTTACAGAATTTTAAATACGATATCGTCTGGGACAAAGTTAAAGGGGTTGGCTTTTTAAATGCAAAAAAACAACCTATGAGAAACCATGAAATCGTTAGTGTTTTTTATAAAAAGCAATGCACTTACAATCCGCAAAAAACGACTGGTCATAAGCTTAAAAAATCATCGCGTGGAAAACATCTGCAGACAGATGTGTATGGTCAAATGAATAATGATTATACATATGAATCAACGGAGCGTTATCCGCGATCCATTCAAGTTTTCTCAACTGATACTCAAAACTCATCTTTTCATCCAACGCAAAAACCAGTTGCTCTTTGTGAATTCTTAATTCGCACATATACAAATGAGGGTGAGACTGTTTTAGACAACACCATGGGGAGCAGTACCACAGGCGTAGCTTGTGTAAATACTGGTCGTCACTTTATTGGAATTGAGAAAGAACAAAAGTATTTCGAAATTGCGAAAGAGCGTATTGCATCGGCTGGAATTGAGAAAGCAAGACAGCCTGACTTATTCGAGGTGGCGGTGTGAGTCAATCAAAACCTAAATACATTGAAACCGAACTTGGCACAGAAAAACTTTGTATTTGTTGTGATGAATATTATCCACTCGATGATGAGTTTTTCTTTCATCGCAAAAGAAAAAACAAGATGGGGGAGAAAAAACAATACGAAGCACCATGCAAGGCTTGTTATCCAATTCATTACAACAAGCAGACAAGTGGACGTTACAGCATTAAGTCGAATTATGAGGTGGCACTATGACAACGATAAACAACCTGACAATTGAGCGGATGAGAGAGATTGTTTCTAAAGCACCTACCAACGCTGAAAGTTATCAAGGTGGTTACTACTTTCGTGAATCACCTCAATTCATGTTTCACAATGGCTTTCATGATCAATGGAATTTAACAGACAACGACGGTTTGTATTTTAGGGCTGCTGGATTTCACCCTGTACGGATAGACGACCTCCGCACCGCCATTGCAAAACATGACGAACAAGGAAGCAATCCTTCCGAGTTTAAGGTGGGGGATTTGGTGGTTTTAAACCAAAGCCACTCACAGAATAGAGTTCTTAAAATTCAAATGTTTCATGAAGATTTTATTAGAGCTTTTGTGAGTGATTCAATCAAATATTCTTTTGGACATAAGATTAATTTCAGACACGCAACCCTTGAAGAAATCAAAGCAGGTCACCGCATAGATGACACAACAGACCACGTCACAGACATTCGCAATCATGTTAGCCCGAGTACAAGAGTGGTGGATTTATGAAATTAACCAAAATTCAACGTGCCGAATTAAAACAAAAATTTGGTGGTCATTGTGCATATTGCGGTATTGAACTGGGTGATAAGTGGCAAGCAGATCATTTAGAGCCAATTCGCAGAAATTCAGATGGTACATGTTTGAATCCACATTTAGATGTTTATGAAAACCTGATGCCTGCTTGCAACATTTGCAATAAGAATAAGCATTCATTCTCATTGGAATTTTGGCGAAAAACTTTAGAGGACTCAAACCGCAAACTTAAGGATTATGTCGCAAATTACCGACTAGCTTTGATGTTTGGACAGGTGCAAGAAACAACTCAGCCAATAGTTTTTCATTTTGAAAAGTTTGGAGTGGAGGCAGAACGTCATGGATAAGTTTGAAAAGGCTATTTGTGAACATAATCCACTCTACAAAGAGGGTTTGCAGGATAAATATTATCAGGGAGCAAAATGGGCATGGCAATCCCGACAGGCTGAGGTTGATGACCTAACCAAAAAGAATAAGGAAGCATACAGTCGTGAAATTAAAGAATTTGAAAAAAATTTGATTTTAAAAGCTGAACTTGAAGAGAAAGACAAAAAACTCAAAGCAGTTGAACTGATATTGATTGAGCTAAAAGAATCAATGACCAATTTCAAAGAATTGGATCTGTACGACAAAGGTGTGAGAGTGGCTACAACTTACACAATTGATGATTTGGAAAAAGCCCTGCGAGGTGAGCATGAATCTTGAATCTAAACCTGTATGCATGGATTGCTTCATTGCTGAGGATGTTCGCTTTGAGCCTGAGCATTCAGAGTTTCTATGTCCAAGCTGTGCTCATTTCAGAGATCAACAAGAAAATGAATCTGAACTTTACGATCAATATGAAGATTGGGGGGGGATTGATTTTGTCTAGCATCTCGATTGCTGATTATTTGAAGAATTATGCGACAAAGAAAAGGAAACCAAAGCGCCGTAATTTGACTAAAAAAGAACGTGTTGTAAGTGAAGGTGAAGCAATATTAATTCAGCATTTTAAGGCTTATGGAATTGGATATGAACAAGAGTATCAGTTCAATGAAAATCGAAAATGGAGGGCTGATTTTCATATTACAGGTACCAAAATTTTAATTGAAGTTGAAGGAGGTATTTGGAGCAATGGCAGACATACAAGAGGTAAAGGCTACATAGCAGATATGGAAAAATATAACTCAGCTACAGAGTTGGGTTATTCAGTGTATAGATATAGCACTGAGCAGGTTAAGAGCGGTAAAGCGATTGAAGAAATTAGACGGTTAATAGGGTGAGTTTATGACAGCAACAGCAAAATTTGAGAAACATCGAAAAGAGACTATAGTTCACGATTTACGCCGTTTATTATTTACTCCAAGTCGCTCAAAGGTCGATTTTACATTGCTCGACTTAGCACAAAAAACAATGGATGGATTTAAGGACGGTGTAGGTGGACCATCAACATTCGGAAGTAAGGTCAATAGTGCTGCTCTAATGATGCAGGATATGAGACCAGAAGTTTATTCAATGTTGTGGGCATTAGTTCGTTCAATCAATCCTACTGATCGTCACTTTGCATTACTTCATAATCTACTAACTTCTGAAATTCGCTTAAAGTTTAAAGAGGATGGTTTTAAAACCAAACAGATAACAACTAAAGAAGCTGCAAAAGGTGTTGCCCGTTCAGCGCTTATTCAATTTTTATTTAAACGAGGTATGTGCACCAAATGTAATGGAAAAGGGTTTGTATTTTCAAAAACTGATAAAAAGCATGTTGAGTGCAGTAAATGCGAAGGGAAAAAAGAAGATGCTTACAATCAATCAGAGCGGCATCGAATTTCTTGTATGAGCATTGATCGAAAAGCTTATTTAAGAACTTATGATAAATACGAAAAGGTAGCATTAGATATTTTAGGGGATTGGAGAATTGATCTTGATGCTCACTTAAGAGGATATTTTCACTATGTGGCTGAAGAATATAATTTATGATTGCATAGTCCCAAAATAAAGGGTATATTTTTCTATACTGGTCGTATTACGGTTTATCCGAGACCAAAACAGTTTTGATTTATTTTTCATGCCTACTAAATTCTACTTTAGTGGGTATTTTTTTGTTCATTATTTAGATTGTAGTAATTCAGTGTATAATTTATATTCCCAATAAAAAATAAGGAATAACAATGCCTTTTGCAGACTTGATGAATGATACAATTTCTATTTATGATGAATATGGAAATCTTGTTAAAGAAGGAGTTAAAGCAAGTGTACAAGGTGGTAAAGCTGTACATACTTTAGGTGCTGATTTTGCAGTTAATATAGGCTATTTTGTTGAAAGAAAAACTCCAGCAGGGGTTGTGGAAAGATATAAAGTTCTAGAGCCAAATTACTATGGCAATTTCCATGGCATTCCAGCGCATTATCAAATGAAAGTTGTAAATGTGAATGCCATTCCTGATCCTAGAACAAGCTCAACTATTAATACAATTCATGCTTCAGGGAACGCAAGGGTTTACCAAAATAGCGTAGATAATTCTATAAATACATATACCGCAACTCAATATAAGCAAGCACTTAATCAAGTAAAGTCTGACATTTTGGATTTAGACCTTGATGAAGTCGAGCAAGCGCTAACAACAAAAGCTATCACCAAAATAACCGAAGAAATAGAAAGCGGTAGCCCAAACAAGGATAAGTTAGGTGCTTATATTTCACTTCTACCTACTGCAGTTGCGACCCTTGAATCTTTGGGAAATTTGGCAACAATGATAGGTTTGAATTAAATTAACAATATGTTTTAAGGAACTTTTATGAAAAGAATAGAATATTTCTCTGCTAAAAAAGAAGATGGCATATACGAATTTAATAAAGAATATTTCGGTGGACAACAGCCTTCTGATTGGTTTCATAGTTCAGATGGTGGGCGATTTGAATTAATATTAAAGTTGGAAGATTATCCAGATGTTCGTTTTTTTATTTATCATAATGAAAAAACTAATGATGAAGATTTAGAAAATATCAAAGCTGCATGGAAAGCATATTGTCCTGAATAAAGAAATAACATAAGTAAAACCTCTTGCAAGGGGTTTTTTTATATCTTTAGATTGAAAATTGATCATTAAACCTTTATATATTATTAGAATTAACAATATTTTGGGGTGAGTATGGATTGGTTGAGAGAGAAGCTGTGGCAATTGGATGCTTTCAAAAAAACATTTCCAAAAGTTTTTTGGTTGTTGTATTTGTTAGTGTTTTTAGTTATGGGTTCAGCGATTTTTTATTTTCCGTTCCTGAATGCAATCGCAAATATAGATTTTGGTTTAATGGGGAAACCTTTTTTCTCAATTATTTCAACTCATATTGAGGTATTAAAATGGGGCGTGTTTGTTGTCCCATTAATTGTCCTTTTATTAGGATTAAATTTTGCTGATAAAATCTATCAAGAAAGATTGGATCAGCTTCGAAGGTTTTAATGAAAATTGATTGTAAAACCACACACTGTTGGGCTTTTTTATTGCCAAAACCTTTGACATTTTTATTTAAAATTATCTCTTAAGTATTTAATTTTGAATAGAAATGTTTTGACATTATTTTTGACATTTTTGTTTTAAATTTGCCGAAAGCATTACGGCACAAAGAACCCCGCTGAATTCTAGATTTTGGCGGGGTTTTTATTTTTAGGTGGTATATGGAAATTAATAAATACACCACTCTTACCCAAAAGAAGCCAATTAAAACAAAACCAAGAGCAAAACCTCTACCCAAAGCAACCCAAAAATATTTAGAAGCTGAAGAGACTTTGTTTCAAGAATTAGAAGAAAACCTAATCGGCTATCGCCGTAAATTTCAGTTTGAATCAACTAGAAATTGGCGATTTGATTTCTATATTGTCAAACTCAATTTACTCATTGAGATTGTTGGTAGCCCTTGGGCAATGGGGCGTGGTGGTAAGAAGATAGCAAATTCATTTAACAAATATGATCTGGCTGAAGATATGGGCTATAAGATTGAGCGGTTTCATCCTGATTCAATTCTATCAGGTCATGTGATTCGCTGGATCAAGTCGAAGTTAGAGAGTTTAGAAAATGAAACAAAGAATATATAAGAAACTGTGCAAACAGGCAGAAGTAGTTTTGGTTCATGGTTTTGGATTTAATCAAGATGATTTTAAGAATGATTCCAACGGTGTACCACATGTTGTGATTGATGAGTGTTATGAGGAATTTGAACAATCGGCTTTAGATGAATTGTTGGTAATGATGGAGGTCCAAGATTTGGATTGTGATGTATATAGCCTAAAACCCAATGCAAGACTCATTAAGGAAGCTATTAAATTCATGTATATCCCACCTCACCTATACTCATTTTTCCGTATTTAAATGGATTGTTGCAATGGACCAGATTAGACCATTTCCACCGACAGACTTGATAGACCAAGCTGAGGAAGAGGTAGCGATTCGCTTGGCACCTGCAGCGGATCTAAAAGAATGGGTAGAGAAAAACTTC
Source organism: Acinetobacter sp. WC-743 (assembly GCF_000335555.1). Taxonomy (NCBI): domain Bacteria; kingdom Pseudomonadati; phylum Pseudomonadota; class Gammaproteobacteria; order Moraxellales; family Moraxellaceae; genus Acinetobacter; species Acinetobacter sp. WC-743. The sequence continues at coordinate 9,512 of NZ_AMFQ01000010.1, forward strand.
TTAACCCTTGGTGGTGAACTTCATAATCCTGATCATGACCACATAGCTGAATTACTTCATGATGACGAAACATTCTTAGCATTCGCATGGGCTTCGTCTGCCGCCGTTGCTAAAAAACGAATGGTATTAGGTCAATGTGAAAAGGTGATGTTTAACCAAGGCGGATGGCGTAAAGCTCGGCAAGAACAACAAATGCGTGATTGGTTTGGGTTTGTTCCTGTTTATCTAATTACAATCGATGCAAGCTTTTGTGAACGTGCGAACGATCGTGAATTCTGTGCTTTGATTGAGCATGAGCTATATCACATTGGTGTAGAACGTGATGAAGATGGGGAAATGCTTTACAGCGATCATACAGGCTTACCTAAGCATTATTTAGCAGGTCATGACGTTGAGGAATTTATAGGAGTGGTCAAACGTTGGGGAGCAAGTGAGGACGTTAAGCGCATGGTTGCAGTCGCTCAAAACCCGCCGTTTGTTTCGGATTTGGAAATAACTAAATGCTGTGGAACGTGTCTAATTAACTGAGCCTTGAGGCTCTTTTTTTTTGGCTATTTAGGTTGACGTAGGTTGACAGGATTAAGGGTATGGCAGCACTAAAAAAAGAGGTAAAACTCTTTATAGTTCGATCACTTGCCGTATTTAACACACCAACAGAAACGGTAGAGCTCGTCAACCAAGAATATGGGGTGATTGTTACTAAACAGCAATGTGAGAAATATGACCCAACAAAGCGAGCAGGTGAAAATCTCAGTGAAGAATTGAAGAAAGATTTCGAAAAGACTCGTGAAATGTTTTTAGGTAAACCTGAAAACATCCCGATAGCAAATTTATCAGTTCGATTGCAACGTTATGAGAACATGTTTATAGGCACAAAAAACAATGTGATGAAATTAAAAATTCAGGAACAAGCTGCTAAAGACATGGGTGGTCAGTACACCAATCGACAAGAAATTACAGGAAAAGGGGGAGAACCTCTACAAACTACTTTTGTTCAGGCTACGCAGGAGCAGGTAAACGAAGCAGTAAGGAGGGCGCAAGAGGAGTATTAAATGGATCTGCAAACGCAAGTAGAAAAGTCATTGTGTGAGCAAGAACATTTGTATTTCACAAGACGCTTTTTTAAGCCACGTATGGGCTTCAAATTTATGGTGAACTGGCATCATGAATATGTGGCTTGGCTAATAGATGAGGTGGTAAAAGGTAATATTGCCAATTTGGTTATAAACGTTCCACCCGGAGCGGGTAAGACCGAACTAACTACAAATCTAATCGCAAGAGGAATAGGCTTAAATCCTCGCTCTCGATTTCTTTATCTTTCTTATTCTCAATCACTTGTTGAGGATGTTTCATCTACAGCTAGAAACATCGTGAAATCTGATGATTTTCAGCGTATGTGGACAACAAACATTTCAACCAGTACGGATGCTAAAGCAAGTTGGAAAACGACTGTAGATGGCTATGAGGCAGGGCATATTTATGCAGCTTCAATGGGTGGACAAGTAACAGGACGAAGAGCCGGAACATTAGCTGAGAATGGATTTACTGGGTGTATTATTCTTGATGATCCTTTAAAACCTGAGGATGCATTTAGTAAACCCGCAAGAGATAAAGCTAATCGAAAAATCTTAAATACAGTCAATTCACGAAAAGCAAAATCTGATACGCCAATCATCATGATTATGCAAAGACTTCATTCAGAAGATCCTACAAATTTTGTGATGACTGGAAATGTACCAGGTGAATGGACTCAAGTTTCCATTCCCGCATTAATTGATGACGACTACATTTCGACTTTGCCAGAACACATTCAAAAACTGATTCCTCGTAATGTTGAGAGAGACTCAAAAGGACGTCAGAGCTACTGGCCACTTAAAGAATCTTTAACCTCACTCTTACAATTGGAAAAGGGTGGAAAGGATAAGGATGGCGCAAAAGTTTCTAGGTATACATTCAGCAGTCAATATCAACAATCACCGAAAAAATTAGGTGGTGACTTAATTAAATCTGAATGGTTCGGGTATTACTCAGAATTACCATCACTTCAATGGCGTGCGATTTATGTAGATACAGCTCAAAAAATCAAAGAGCACAATGACTACACTGTATTTTTACTTGTTGGGCTTGGCATTGATGGGAAGCTGTATTTAATTGACTTGCTACGTGGAAAGTGGGAAGCACCAGAAATGAATCGTCAAGCTCAGGCTTTCATTGATAAACATAAAGATTATACCTATGAGCTAAGACCTATACGCTGGATGAAAGTTGAAGATAAAGCCCACGGTACACAGTTAATTCAGAATCTTGGCACCTATTCAGGTGTTCCAGTGCTTCCAGTACAACGTGGAACAGACAAATTAACTCGTTTAATGGATATACAAGTGCCTCTAGAGAATGACTACGCAAATAATCCAGAAGATAGATTTGTCATGTTGCCAATGAATGCGCCGTGGGTTTCGGCATTCACTGAAGAGTGTGAGGCGTTTAATGCTGCAATGACTCACGATAATGACGACCAAGTTGATACTTTGATTGACGCAGTTGAAGAGGCAACAGTTATGCAAAATTATCAACCACCAAGGGCGGGATAAAATGGCTAAAAGCAAAAAGAAACAGAAGGAAAGCCAACGTTCAGCAGGCGGTTATCTATACACGCAACAGGCTGAAATGGCTCTTCTTAATTATTTGACCAAAATGCCTGATGTGGATGAGGTTTTAAGAAAAGCCGGAGTTACTCGTCATCGGTTATCTGTATTGATGTACGATGATGAAATTTATCAATGTGTAGAAAAACGCCAAGATAAACTTGAGAGTTCTCCTTTTCGTTTAGATCCTGAAAGCGGAATTAAAGACAGTATTCAAACCAAAATATTGACTCAGCAAATTACAAAATGGTGGTCTGAGTTGGTGTTAGGTGCGCAGAATGCCCGTTGGTATGGTTATTCTGTTATAGAAGCCGTATATAACAAGGAGATGCTACACATTGAGAAAAACACAATTACGCCTTTTGTGGGGTGGGGGTGGATTGGTGTTAAGCCAATGCAATGGTTTGAGCCAAAGAATGATGGGCGCTTAATACTGCAGCGTAACTACAACAGCCTGAACAAAGATTTAGAGTGTGATCAAAACCTCAAGTATTTTCTTACCCAATGTAAACCGACTTATGAGAATCCATTAGGCGAAGCATTATTTAGTCGCTTGTATTGGCTGTGGTTTTTTAAGAATGGTACAACTAAATTTTGGGCTAAATTTGTTGAGCGTTTTGGAAATCCTTTGCTACTAGGTAAGTCAGCAAATGTTAATGCGATGATGGATGCTCTACTTCAAGCACATGCGAGTTCAGTATTATCACTTAATAATGGTGAGTCTGTCGAAATACTTTCAGCTTCATCAAATGGTAATGGTGGATCAGCAGCCTTTGAGTCTTTCGATAAGAAAATCGAGAAAAGTATTCAAAAAGTTGTTCTTGGGCAGACTTTAACAAGCGGTACTGATGGATCTGGTTCACGTGCTCTCGGCGAGGTGCATTTAGAGGTCCAAAACAATAAGGTTAATGCTGATATTCGAATGATTACTTCAACGATTCAAGCAATTGTTGATGCTCTTTGCGCTTTAAATGGTTGGGAAAAGCACACCATTGTCATTGGTGATGAAAAATCACTTAAAGCAGATCAAGCAGATCGAGATGTAAAGCTGAAAAATGCAGGTGCCAATTTAACAAAGCAGTATTTTCAGCGTAATTATGACTTATTGGACGGTGATGTTGCTGAAACAGGTGCTCAAAATGGTGTAGCAGCTTTACCTCAATTCAAAGCATTACCTAATCTACCTTTCAAGTTTAAAGCGGGTAAGCAAAATCTTTCGGCTAATCAATTGGAAGTTGAAGAGCTTACAGCTTCTCAAGAGGTGATTAAATTACTCGATCAGAAACAAGTAAATGAACTGATTCAAAGTAGTAAATCGCCTGAAGAGTTGGCTTATAATTTAATGCAGTTAATACCAGGTGCAACACAATCAGAATTTACAGCGAATTTAGAGCAGGCTTTGTTTACGGCTGGTGTTTTAGGTTGTGTAACTGCCAAGTGAGAGAGGTACCATGAAACCTGTTACTTTTCTTGAAGCATTAAAATTCGCAGAATCACGAAAGATCGTATTGCCTGATGAATTTTATTCAATGGATTTAAAGACCCGACAATTGGCAACAACGGTCGGGTTTTTATCGAGTATTGAGCAAATTCAAACAGTGATTAAGGGCGTCAATAAAGCTATTGCAGATGGTACGACTTTTGAGGATTTTAAAAAGTACGTTGCTGATAATGACATTATTCTAAGTGAATCATATTTAAGTAATGTTTTTAGAACCAATATACAGACAGCTTACAGTCATGGACGTTGGGAGCAACAACAGCGAAACAAAACTAAAAAGCCGTATTTGATGTACTCGGCTATTGATGATAGTCGGGTTCGACCAGAGCATTTGGCATTAAACAAAATCATACGCCACATAGATGACCCATTTTGGCTGTTGTATTACCCGCCGTGGGGTTTTATGTGTCGATGTACTGTTATTGCGCTTACAGAAGCTCAGGCGAAGAAATACGGTATTACTTCGGATGAAGATCTACCCGAAGTTGCTCAAGAAATGGGATGGTCTACAAGTCCTATGACTTACGGGGATATGTCGAAATTAGTAGACACTAAAATCAGCGAAACGATTTTAGATAAAGATTATCTCTTAGAGCAAAAGAAAGTAGTTCAAGCTGAATGGACTGCATCGTCAAGATTAACTGATCTATTTGCACCGATGACAGACTCAAGCCGTGATTTATTCAAAGTGATTTCAGATACAGTCATTCCCTTAGATCCTGAAATAAGACCAAGTGCAATCAAAACTTTTATTGATTACGTGCAGGGAAATGATGACAGGCTTACAAGCTATCTTAATCAGCCCTCAATCAATCTTGCTGAGGATGTGCTTAAACGATGGATCAAGGAGGATATGTCTAAGATTCAAGCAATTTCTGCAAATACGAGCGAAGTTATTTCGGGATCTTCGAATTTGACTCAAGTTGCATCGATGGAAGTGGGTAAAGTCATCACTTTAGACTCTCCTATGCTAATTGCAGGTGAATCTAACATCATGATTCAAATTGAGAATGCAAAAGGCTTGGGTATTGATCTAGCTAAATTGAATGCAGGTCAAGGCACGTTGTTGGGATTAGGTCTATCGTTTGAAGTTGTTTCAATTGAAGCTGCAAGCGGGGTAATTATTTATAAACTTAAAGCATTGGTGAATTAAATGAAATTACATTTAAGAGATGGCTCTATATTGCAATACAAAACGAATATGGAGCTTAAAGGATTGGTTATTGATTCAATCGAATTAGAGTTTACTGATAACAATCTCATACCTGAAGAAATTATATGGTGCTGGGATGGAAAGACTTCAATTGATCAAACATATTCATTTGAAGAAAAGATGAAGTTAATCGAAACTTTATCTAATGCTCTTAAATGCAATGATCCTTGTGTTTATGAACACAGTAAGTTAGCTGAGAAAAAGCTACTGTTACTTATCTCAAGTCTATAACTTTTTAAGATTTATTAACCGCCCAATAGGGTGGTTTTTTAATGGAGCATGAAAAATGCCAGAGGAAAACAAAGATCAGTTAAAACATCAATTTACCGCTGTAAATGTACCCATAGTTTTAGCAGAAGATGGAACAAGTAAGCGCCGTACTTTTGATGCGGAAGTGTATAGCGGTGGACGCATAGATAATCATTATTTTTGGGGGAGAAGCGGAGTAGTAATCGATCTTCAAAACATACAGTTAAAAACAAAAATAGGATTAGTGGAAGAGCATTTTGGCGGTCTACGTGTTGGGGTTGCTACTGAATTTGAAACAACCAATAAGTTTAGAGCTAAAGGTCATTTTCTATCTAATCCACGTGCACAAGAAATTGTGAGTGATGCTGATGAAGAGTATCCATTTCAAATGTCTTGGTGGGCAGATCCTGAAAGTATTGAAGAAATTTCAGCAGGAAAAACAATCACAGTAAATGGACAGGAATTTACTGGACCATTGCATGTTTTTAGAAATGTGCGTGTGCATGAAATCACAATTTGCGGTGTAGGAGCGGACACACAAACATCCATCCAAGCCTTTTCTAGCAAAACTAACTCAAATCCAATAGAGGACACTAACGTGACTGAACTCGAACAGGCGAAAGCTGCTCAAAAGAAAGCTGAAGAAGAGCGTGACGCAGCACAAAATGAACTTAAAAAGTTCAAAGCTGATAAACGTGCTGATGATATTGCAGTTTTGGAAACATCTCTAAACAAGCAATTTAGCGCTGAAGAGAAGAAGTCCTATACAGATATGGATGACGTATCTTTTAACTTCTTATCTCAGCAATTAAAGCAATTTTCAGCAGGCACACAACAACCCACTGAACAACCAAATGGAAATAATATTCCAAATCAATTTGCTCATTTATTCAGTCATCAAGCGAATGGTGGGCAGGGCGGTGCATCTAATTCAGATCAACCTCACAAGTTTACATCTGGTGCTCAAGCATTCGCTGACCAGAAAAAAGGGGCTTAATAAATGAGCAATAAAACCTACCTAGGAAGTGTGAATCGCGAGACACGACCTTTCAATTTAGATATTGAAAAACTACGCCGTGCAAATGCCAAAGTGACTGCGGCAACAGCCTACAAAGCAGGGGATCTATTGGTTTTATCTGATTCCAATGTGGTGACGCATGCCACAGATGAAAAAACTTGGAATGTTGTATGTGGTCAAGATGTTACCGCGCAACAAGCAACCCAAATGGCAGCAGATGGGATTGAAATCCCGATTTACTTTGGTGGGGTATTTAGCATCGAAGCTGTGCGAATTGCAGGGGAATATTTAGAGGTTTCTAAATACGACTCAGCTCGTGCCAAAGCAACTTTAAACAATATTGAATTTTCAAAAGTATAAGGATTTTTAAAATGCCTCAATCTTTTACAGTTAATGGCGCGCCACTTGAATTGCTTGATGTTGGTGAGCTTGCATTAATTCACAGTAACTATAAGCCAATGGACACATGGCTAATTGATAAATTATTTCCTAATCGTCCTTCATTTGATCGAGATGAAGTACCATTGTCAGAAATTAGCACAGTTCATGATTTAGCACCGCTGGTATCACCTCATCAACCTGGTAAACCATTCGATACTAAACGAGCAGCTAAAGTAGAATTCGTTCAACCTGCATATTACAAACCTAAAAACATGGTCACACCTGCGACAGCTTTTGATGAAGCATTAATTGAGCGCTTGCGTTCAGCAGGAATTATTTCAACTGGTAGCCAACAATTATCTGAACAGGAAAAAATGGTCATTGCTCAGATCGCTGTAATGAAGCGAAACCATGACGCAATTGATAATTCTGTATTGTTGATGGCAACAGAGTTATTGCTTAAAGGGAAGTATCTACTTCAATCAGATGATTATGAATATAACATGGTAGATTATGAACGAGATGCATCGCTAAATTTCACTCCATTAACTCCTTGGAATCAGGCTGGTGCTAAACCTGTAACAGATATTGAATCAATTGAAAAACTTTTGCTTGATGCAAATGGTGGTCCTTCCAAACTCTATGTTATGTCAGGCAAAGTTTGGGCAGCATTATTCATTAATGAAGAATTTAAAGAACGTTTTGTTAAGCCTTATGCTGGTATTGCAGTGCCATATAAACCAAGCTTAAACGTTCAAGAAGGCGCTTCATTTAAGGGCTACTTGGATGAAAAAGAATTGTGGGTTTATGACGCAACTTATCGTTTAAAAGATGGTGTGAAGCGCTTTATTCCAGATGATTACTTTGGTGCTATCTCTGATACTCAAGGATCAATCGCGCAATGTAAAATCAAAAATATGTTGGCTAATGGTGCAGTTGCTAAATATTTTGATCGTCAATGGTATAGCGAAGATCCAAGCGGTATCTTCTTGATGACTGAATCAGCCCCACTTGCAGTGCCATCAAATAAAAATGGTGTATGTGGTGGTACAGGCTTTATTGTTTAAGGGGAATTACATGCCAAAGTACATCGCAAAACAATCCATTGGTCATTTTCGACCTGGTGACGAAATCAAAGGGCTTGAAGATAAACAAATTCAAGCCCTTTTAGTTTCTGGTGCTATTGAAGAAGAGAAAGCACCAGAAAAAACCAAACAGGATGGCTCTGCTCAACAATTGACTGAACTTGCTGCTGAAGTTGAAAAACTGAAAGCTAATGAGCTTTTGCTTATTGATGCCAAAGATAAAGCCGAGGCTGAAGTTGAAAAACTGAAAGCAGAAGTAGTTAAGTTGCAGGATGCTTTAAATGCTTCAAAACCCAAATCTGCAAAGGATAAAGAGCAACCTCAGGCTCAATCCGAAAAGGCTGCAACTGAATCCAAATAGGTGGCGATATGTATGCGACTGAAGAGGATTTGATTAAGCGATTTGGTAATGAAGTTGAAAACCTAAAAACAATGTTACCTGAGGGTGCGATTGCAGAAGCATTACAAGACGCTACAGAGGAAATTGATAGTTATGTGGCGGTAAAGTACAGATTACCGCTTCCTAGCATTCCAAGCACTCTACAGCGAATAGCATGCAATATTGCAAGATACCGCCTTTACTTTCAGCAACCTACTGATGAAGTAGAGAATCGCTATAAAGCTGAAATTGATTATTTGAAGCGGATTGCTGATGGTAAAGCTGTGCTCAATATCCTAAACCAAAATAATGAAGTCACTGAAGAGAAGCCGAAAAACTCACCTGCAACCATGCCAATCGGTACAACTTATCGAGGTGGTGTTTTTGGAGATGATATTCTCAACAGGATGCCAAGCATCAAGGAAGGTTAAATGGCTATTGCAATAACAATCACTGCTGAGAGTTCGCCACTTGAAGCGATCTTTAAATCATTAGGGGCTTATGAGCGTGAAGAATCAAAGCTTTTTAATGAACTTGGATCTGAGCTACTGGACCAAGTTCAATTAAGGTTTATAGAAGGTGTCGGTGTTGATGGAAACCCTTGGGTGCAATCCTGGCGTGCTGAAATGCAAGGAGGTCAAACATTAAGGGATAAAGGCATTTTGATGAATTCCTATACCTATAATGTTTTGCCGAATGGTGTTGAGGTTGGTACAAACGTTGAATATGCAGCGCCTCTTCATTTTGGTGCGCTTATCCTTCCTAAAAATGGCGCATACATAACTTTTAATGTAGGTGGGCAATATCGCAGAGTTAAACAGGTTGTTTTACCGCCACGTACTCAGCTAGGGATAAATCCTGAAAATGAAGAATCACTTTTGAATATTGTAGGAGATTTTATTAATGAGCTCATTCTTCGCAGTTCGTGATGAAATTGCAAATAAGCTAAAAGAAATTCCAAGTTTTAAGGAAATATACACCCCTCATAATTCAGCAAAAATCACAGAAATGATGCAGATAACGCCGTCAGCTCATGTGAACTTTGCCAGAATTGTAAAAAAGGCTGATGCAGGTGCGGGCAAAGTTAATCAACTTGGGCAGCAATGGGCGGTTTCTGTTGCGTGTCGAAATGCTCAATCTCAAATGACCAATGGCAATGCTGTAAATGATGAAGCGGGTGAGCTCACTGAAGAAGTGATTAAACTCTTATCTGGTTGGCAACCTCGTTCCTCAACTCGACCTTTAACACTTATTGATGTTAAAGAGGGTTACAGTCCAACATGCACATACATTACAGTCATTTTTGAATCACAGAAATTTATTTAGAGGTTACCATGACAAAACAATACATCGCCCGGCAAAAAGTCGGGCGTTTTAGTAAGGGCGATACTGTGGGCGGTCTTACTGAAGCCCAAATCAAACAATTAGAGGCAGATAAGATCATTGAAGAGGTGAAGCCATCTGCTCAAACAAAACCAAGCAAAGAGGTGAAAACAGATGGCTAAGGAATATATTTCTTTACAGGGTAAGTTTTACTTATCCGAAATTGCAAATGGTGTGGCGGCTGAAATGCGCCATATCGGGAACGTACCTGAATTTGAGCTTGAAATCACGACTGATCAAGTTGAGCATGAAGAAAGTACATCTGGTCAACGTACAACAGACTTTGTATTGACCAAAAAAACAGGTGTTAATTTCAAAGGTAAACTTGAAGAAGTAGACCAAGCCAATTTGCAATACATCTTGTCAGGTATGAAATCTGAAATTGCAAGCAAGGTTGTTACTGATCAGGTATTAGGAACAGTTAAAGCTGGTCAAGAAATAAAACTTGATGGTTATAGCCTTACACAAGTTTCATTTAAATCAGGCTCAACGGCAATAACAGCCGATAAATATGTGCTTGATGCCGTGTTTGGAACTGTAATTTTTAATGAAGCAATTGCAGATCCTGTTACAGCAAGTTATACAACTGGTGTTGTTAGCCATACCACAATTGCAAGTGAATTTAATAAAGAATATGAACTTTTCTTTAAAGGAATTAATACTGCTACAGGTAAAAATATGGCAGTGCGTTTGTGGCGCACTAAAAAATCACCAGAAACCACTTTTCCATTGATTCATGAAGAACTCGGTCAATATGAAATTTCAGGACAAGCATTATCAGAAAGTGAAAAAGGTTTAGATCCTACACTTGGCTTATATGGTCATGTTGTCACGATTCCAGCAGCATAATTTAAACTACAGGCACAGAGGGCGCAAAAGCGTCTTTTTTTGTGCCTGTATTTAGGAATTTAAAATGAATGAATTTTTTCTGGCTTCTAATAGATCTATTTATGTTCATGATTTAGAGTTAAAACAAATAACAGTAAAAGACTTGGATCAATGGTCTCAGTTTGCAGAACTGATTCGCAAAGATTTAAAAAATGATTTCTCAAAAGAAAATATTGAATCAATTGTAAAACAGCATATTGTTTCGGCTTTAGTGCTTTGTTCGCTTACCACGATTTATGATGTTAAATATTATTCAGATTTAATGAGCAATGAAGCTGATATGTTTTTAGATATTTTCAGAAATGTTCTTAATGTAAACAAAGCATATTTTGACCAAGAGGATTCGAAAAGCCAAAATAAAAAATCTGAAAACACTTGGTTTGATTCATTTCAGTTTTTAATCAGTAAAGGGCATCGACATAAAGATATTTTGGATTACAGCTTTGGCACATTTCTAGAATATTTAAAAGCTGCACAACGTAATGAAAGAAATTCTTTATTAAGTTTTAGTGGTGCTATGCGAGTTTCATATCATGCAGATGCTAAAAGATTTGAAAAGTATAATAAAGAGATGAAATCTGTTTAAAATTCACATTGCGCAACAAACATTCGAAATATATCCTGTTCTAATAATGAGGGGATTTTCATGAAAAAATTATTATTAGCACTTGCACTCTTAAGTTCAGCGGATGTCTTTGCTGTTGATGCTCGAAGCATTAGAACAACAAATGATATTGTTGAGTATAACGATTCTGTAGGAACCATGATGTCTAAGCTTGGACGTCCTGATGGTAAATATGAATACTCAGGTCGAGATACTAGAGGTAAATTAGTATTCTTCACAGACTTCTATTACAGCATTGATGGCTTGAAATACACAATTACAGTGCTTGAAGGCAAAATCTATAGAATTCAGTGGGAGCGTTGATTGTGGAAGTATCAATTTCAAAACAGCAATTAATCTTATTAGTAGGGGCTATTCTTTTGCTGATAGGCGCATTCTTACCTGTTCTCAGTGTACCAATAATGGGTTCATTATCGTTATTCAATAACGGCAGAAGTGATGGTTTAATTATTGCGGGCTTAGCTATTGCAGCTATTGCATTAACTATTTTAAATAAGATTAATATTATTCGTATTGTCGCTATTTCTTCTTTGGGTATCGTGTTTTTTGACCTTTATAGGGTTTATACAAAAATAAGTAATGCAAAAATCGAGATGTCTGAAAAACTTGCTAACAATCCTTTTGGTAACGCAGCTAGCGCAATGATGGATACAATTCAGCTTCAATATGGTTGGGTGGTATTAATTATAGGGTGTTTAATTTTGCTTTTCGGATCATTTTTTAAAATAGTAAATCCTGATGAAGTACGACAAAAGCATAGGGGCGCTATAACAGAAGGGAAAGAGCCCCACATAACAGAGGTTAAACCTTTAATTAGAAAATGTAGGTTTTGCAACGCTGTAATGCCTGAAAAATCATTAAAATGTTGTTCTTGTGGATCAATAAATTAACCATGAATATTGATGAGAAGCAGCTCTACAAAAAATGGTTTGATTTAAACTTTGACGCATCAGAGAAGCAAGCCTTATTGGATATCGGTATTGAGTGCAAAGCAGACCATAAATATTTCAAATATGAAATATTAGATATTTTTGGTTTTTTGAAAAACTATAACCTAAAAAAATTACCTAATTTGTATGAAAGGTTTTTAGAGAGATACATTGAATTAAATCCAATACACATACGATCACAGATTGATAGAAACCTACTTAGAATTGATGATTATTATGCTGCGTGGTTCTTTAATAGGCATTGTTTTTTTAGCATGTTTGATGAGGCAAAAAAAAGACAGGACAGAGTTTTGCTATGGTCTCCATTGATTGATACAAACACCCCATTGGAATGTACCCAGTATTTAAACAAGGTATTTAATACTGATGATATTTTTTTAGAGCAGGCTATTTTACATTGGGAATCCCCAAATCGAGGATGTAGATGTGCTCTATTGACAATAAGGAGAGATCAATTGATTAAAAATCCTGATCTCATTTTTTGGATTTAAATAGTTTCTAAGGGTGCTTGCAGTTCTCTTGTAGTTAAAATTTAAAATTAAGCATAAACCACCATTGGGTGGTTTTTTATTGCCTGAGGAAAAGTAATGGCTGGTCAAAACTTAACATTTAAACTTATTCTAGATGGTGATAACAAAGGTCTAGTAAGTGCGGTAAAGCAATCTGAAAGTTCAGTAAATTCTGTTCTGGAATCAATAAAACAAGAAGCGGAACGACTAAAAAAGACTTCAGAAGAAACAAATAAAGCAACAGCAGATGCTGTTTCTGACGATCTCAGCAAAGATGCTAAGAAGAGCCAACAAGATGTTAGTTCGCTTAACTCGCAATTAGATAAACTTGGAAACGAATCCCAAGAAACAGCGAACCAAATAAGTTCCTTAGATGATTCACTGAATAAAACAAGCATTGAGTTAAATCAAGCAGATAATGCGAGTAAAAAACTAAATAGCGGGTTATCAGGACTTAAGACGGGTTTCGGTGCGGTAGCTGGTGCACTTGCCGCTTTGGGGATTGGGACTTCTGCAATGGAAATTGCAAAAACCGCTGATGAGTGGAATAACTTAAATACCCGTGTCAAAATCGCAGTTGGAAGTCATGGTGATGCGAAGCAAGCATTAAATGATGTCATTAATATTGCAAAAACAACAAACTCAAATTTAACAGCTACTGGAGATTTGTATGCTCGATTAACGAAAATCGGGCAAGAAATGAAAATACCGCAAAAGGATGTTTTAGGGTTAACAACTACAATTAACCAAGCGATTCAAATTTCAGGCGGTAGTGCTGAAAGTGCAGAAGCATCAATTACACAGCTACAACAAGCTTTAGCGAGCGGTGTTCTTCGTGGTGATGAGTTTAACTCAATGATGGAGCAGTCTCCACGATTAACACAAGCACTAGCTGATGGGTTAAATGTAACAACTGGTCAGCTTAGAAATATGGCTGGTGAGGGTAAGCTTACAACCGAGGTTGTGACTAAAGCTCTCCTTGGTCAGTCAGAAACCATTCAAAAGGAATTTTCTCAATTCCCTGTGACAATTGGTAGATCAATTGAGAATTTAAAAACATCATGGACAGTATTTGTAGGTGAACTAGACCAAAGTACAGGTATAAGTGCAAAAGTTGCTGAAGCATTAAACTGGGTTGCTGAAAACCTAGATAGTATTTTCAATACACTCAAGCTCGCAGCGCAAGCTTTTGTTGCATACAAAGCACTGAATATCGCATCAGTGTTCTTAGACAAAGCAACTGCTGTAAGGGCGGCATCACTTGCAATCACTCAGGAAACAACAGCAGTGATTGCAAACACTAAAGCTCAACTCGCTAACAATGCTGCTACAAGTAATACATCAGCCAATATCTCAAAGGCTGCTACAGGTGCTAGTGGTGGAATTATGACGATGATTGGGCGTCTTGGTTCTTTAGGTGTCGCAATTACAGCAATCGGCGTATTAGTTCCAACAGTTTTTGAGCCAGTTGGCACAGCTATTGGTGAGGGTGTTGCAAAACTAATGGGCTATGGTGATGCCATAGAAAAATTAGAGCAACAGCAAAAGAATGAAGCCATCCAGGCAAAAGTAAGAGCTGAATTGCAAGCTGAAAATAATAGACTTGCACAAGAGAGCATCAATAAATCTTATGGTTTGAGCAAAACCTCTCAAGAATTAGTCACGCAATTTAATGGCTTGATTACAGCAGGTAAAAAGTCAGCAGAAGCTTTGAAAGAAGTTAGCGAATCAATGAAATTTGATTCAACAGCTGGTATCAATAACGCTGTATCAGCTTTAAATTATCTACAAAAAACAGGTAAAGCTACTGCGAAAGATGTTCAGGATGTGCTTAGAAACGCTTTGGTTAATGAGGATTTAGTTGTATTCCAAACCAATGCTAAAGCAGCATTCGCTGGTACTGCTAAAGAGGCTGAGAAAAGTGCTGAAATAACAAAAGCTGTGATGGGTTTAGCTTTAGAAAGAACAGGTCTAGATGCTCAACAACTGCAAGGCAGATTCTCTAAAACATTTCAGTCAGCATCTAATGATATTCAAGTTGTTGTAGATCATCTTGATGAATTTAAGCAGCAAGGTATTGATACAGGATTAGCGCTTTCGGAGAGCGTGAATAAAGCGATTAATACCGCTCAAACTGGTCAAGAGCTTGATTATGCAAAAGGCAAACTTGAGCAACTTGCGAAACAAGGCTTAATCACTGGTGAACAAGCAGCTTATGGTTTAAGTTTGATTGAGCAAAAAGCAAATGGATTAGGTGGTTCTTTAAATCCAGTTTTGGCTGCATTTAATGCTCTTGGGATAAAAACGAAAGAGCAATTAACCTTAGCAGCAGAAACAGCAACATCGCAGTTCAACGTTGTTCAAAAAAGCGGTCAAGCTACAGCAGAGGGTGTTCAGCAAGCCTACACACAAATGTTGAATAGTGTGATTGCAACTGGTGACAAGTCGCAAATCGCGATAGCACAGGCTAAAGCTGCATCGCTTGGTTTATCTGTGCAAATAGACGATACAGGCAAAGCCACAGTTCAATCTTTTGATGAGATGAATAGAGCTGCTGACAATCATGCTTCAAGAGTATCCAATGGTGTAACGAGTGCTTATCGTCGCATGGGTGAAGTAGCCCGAGAAGAAGCCCTTTCTTCATCTGAGGCTTGGGCCAAGGCTTTGGATTCTCAGCAAGGTGGTATGCATGTAACACCACGAGGTGAGAGAACTCGGTTAGCATTTAATCAGTCTGAAGTTGAAGCTCAACTTAAAGCAATGGGTTACGATGATAAAAATGCCACCAAAATTGCTAAAAACATTCTTGAGAGTTCTAAGTCAGCAGATGGTCGAAGCTATAAAAACGCATCTATGGGCTGGTTGTCAAAAAACGGCTTTGATATTGTTGGTGCATTTGCAGGTGGGGGTGGCGGAATGTCAAATGCAAACTATGTAAGAGAGCAATTGGAGAGGTATAGTCAATATTCTAACAATACATCTGCAACACTAGACACAGGCGCATCCAAAACTGTGAAGTATGAAATTAGTACCGGAAAGAACAAAGTTGATGTTTATGGTTCGCCATCAGCTGAATCCAATCTTAATTCGATTCTTAGTGAGCTTGAAGCCATCAACAAAGGTAGTTAATTGATGAAATTAATACGCAAAGCGACCAATCAAACCGTTCTTTTAGAGAACGGTTTTTTGTGGTCTGACGAATTTGACTGGAAGCCGATTGAACAGAAACAAAATAGAGCCATTGATGGTGCGCTTATTGTTCAAGAGGGTAAGAAAAAAGCAGGGCGTCTAATCACATTAATACCCTCTGAATCCAGTATGGGATGGGTGAAACGCCGTGAACTCAGCAAAATTATGGACTGGTCAGCACTTCAAGAGCATTTTTATCTTGAGTTTGATTACCCTCATGACAAACGAAAATTCAAAGTTATGTTTAATCATGAAGCAGGGGCAATTGAAGCCAAGCCAGTAAAGGGAATTCCTACGGTTTCTGAAGATGATTATTACAACGTCACAATGCGATTTTTGGAGCTAAACGATGATTGAAACCAAAGACATTGTAATTTACAAGTCGGAACGTTTGACTGATACAGACAACGGGGGTGGTAAATATTCTGGCCAAGTCATTATAGATGGTCAGAGCAATAACCTTTTCAATGATGTATCTGAATTGGACCGTACCCTTGGTGACGTCTCGATGCGCAAAGTTTTTCCTGCAGTATCGACCAATGATACTGATCTATTGATGGGTTCTACAGTTTTTATTTCTGAAACACCGAAGGATCCTGCAGTGTCGGCTTTGCTATTTAGTACAGGAAGCTATACGGATGAGCGTAAATCAGCACAAAACCGAGTCGAATCCTATCTTGCTAAAGGTGGACAAATCGCAGGTACACCACTCGATACGCTTTGGCAAGGTATGAAACAGATTCAAGTCTGTATGTTTACCACTGAAACTGAGAGTAATGTCGGTGATGCGATCGTATTGGTTTCAAATGAGGGCAAAGTAAATAGTCATGAGCAATATGTTCGTATCTTAAAAGTTGAAACTCGTATTTCAAAAATTGTCATCGAGTTAAAGGAAATCGAATATAAGATTGCGACTTATAGTATTAGCGATCCGCTTGAAACTGATTTTGTGGGCTTGTCTGCAAAAAGTTGGTACGCTGGTGAAAAGTCAACAACGATTATCCGTGAAACACTGGTTGCGGACACAGGTAAATACTATTCTTCGACTAAAGCCACTGAAAAAATTCAAGTGGGTGAGTTTACAGTCAATGTTCAGGATGTATTCACTCAGATTATCCCAAGCGCTCAAAGTGAAACTGCAATCATCGATGTAAATGCTGCAGGTGAAAAAGTAGCATTGGTGCCAGGTAATGATGGGGTGGTCACAGCAAGTTATGCAACCTATGTTGCTGAAGCTCAAAATCTTTATTTGGGCTCAAGCATCATGCCTTCTAGTGTGAGTTTCACCTTATTTAATCTTCAAGTGAGTGATATTGGTGGCTTACTTAAAACGACCTCAGGCACACAAGTCGGCACAATTGATTATCAAAAGGGTTTGATTCAATGGACCAGTGCAGCAGGTACAGGATCATTGAATTTAAATGTATCTTTTAAACCTGCTTCTGCACCCACTCAAAATACACAGAGCCAATCGATTAAAGTCACACAAGCAAATCAAGGTTCAAACTGGACAGGGGTTTTAGTTCCCCCACCTGCACCGGGTAGCGTTGCGGTGTCTTTCATGGTGAAAGGTAAGTTTTATGAACTTAAAGATGATGGATCTGGACAGCTTAAGGCAGGTGCCACATCAATTGGATCTGGTTCAATCAATTATGAAACAGGTTCGTGGCTTCTGACTACGGGTGAACTTGCAGATGTCGGGAGCAATATTCTGGTGTTGTGGTGCACACCAATTTCAACCTTTGTACGCTCAAATTTAACCCTTGAGAGTCCAAGCTTTGAGCTTCAACTCGGTGAGGCGGTGGCAGCAAATAGTGTAATGGTGAAGTGGAAACTTGAGGATGTTGAAAAAGTAGCGACGAGTAATGCACAAGGCAAGTTTACAGGCGATGCGACTGGACAGATCAATTATGCGACGGGCGTGGGCAGATTCATTCCAAATCAGTTACCGCAAAAAGGCACAGTTTTCACCATTAATTACAACAGTGGTTACCCTCTCAATCAAAACTTAATTACAACGCCTTCAACGGATCAAGAGTTAAGTTTTAATGTGGGTACAGGCAATGCGCTTCAGGCAGGCAGTATCGAGTTAAAAATGGAATTACAGGACCAACTAAATCAACGTTGGGGGGAGTTGGTTTTAACAGATTCAAAAATTGATGATACAACGGGAAACTTAAACGACAAGTTAGGTAACACCCACGGAACCATCAACTATATAACTGGCGCTGTAGTGATTAAGCCGTTTTTAGAAATATTGGTATATCAAAAAACCTATCAAGTCTTTGAATCATGGAGTAAATAATGGGCTACTATTCTCCACAAACAGAATCCATTCAGTCGGAAAAAATGGTATTAAAATCATATTATCCGACCAATATCAACATTAAATATCGTGATACACCAGAGTTAAGCCCCAATGAAAAGCAAGTTGTAGCGGATAAGCTGAAAATTGATTTAACGCCACAGTTTAGCGAACAGGTATTGACCAATTCAGTGCGTTTTAAACTTGGAAATGATGTTTATGTGGACCGAAATGGCGTGATGTTTAGAAACATAAACAGCACTACAAATATTGGTATCAGTTCGGGATCTGTGAATTATGGTACTGGTGAAGTTGAAATTGATTCTTGGTCGCCATCTAGCGGTAACGCTATTTCATTACAGTCATTGACCACGACTACTGATGCGATTGAGTTAAACCATATCAGTTTTAGAATTCCAGTTATTCCGATTCGCCCTTCGTCAGTGACAGTGGTATTGAGTACGGTTGAATTTGGCGCTTTAACTATCCAGTTTGATGAGTTGGGCAAAGTGGATACAGCGAAAGCTCATGGTTCAGTGAATTATGAAACTGGTTTTGTAGATATTGATTTTTATACCAAGACAGAAATTACTGAAGCAAATAGACCACAAATTGAAGCAAAAGACTGGTACGACGTACTTTTAGAATACGAAGAGCTGAACAAGAAGTATATCAATGTGCCTGTGTGGGTTGTTCCTGACTCTGTTAAATATAATGCCGTGGCTTATACCTATATTCCGCTTGATGCTTCGATTTTAGGTCTATCTGCAACACGTTTACCCCCGAATGGCCGTGTACCGATCTTCCGTGTTGGAGATATTGGCATTGTCAGCGCTGCCAAATCTATGGTGATGCCTGATCATATAGCGGGTAAAACCTATATATTAGATGATAAGCGTATTTCGTGGTGTGAGCTTCAAGACAGTAAAGGCGTGAAAGTTCCTTTCGATATGTATGTTGTGGACTACGATTATGGGGAAGTCACGCTTAATGGAGATTTCGCAATCAATGCTTTAACTCCACCTTTGAGCATTGAATATCGTTATCAGGATATGGGGTTAATTCGTGATGTTCAAATCAGTGGACAAGTCACGTTTACCAAACCTTTGACACACAATTATGAAGCTGAAAATACAATTGTTGGATCGGCATTGGTTGTGGGTGATATGTATGCACGATATTCAAATATGTTCTCACAAGGTACGTGGAGCAATGTGTGGGTTGATGAGCCTACAGGCGCACCAATTTCAGCACGCTATAACGATGCGCTATATCCAATTGTGATGACCAATAAGGGCGCAATTCAAGAACGTTGGGCACTTGTTTTCACCGATAATACAAACTTTAGAATTATTGGTCAGTATTCAGGTCAAATCGGAACAGGCAACATCAACAGTGACAATGCACCGATTAACCCGGTTACAGGTGTACCTTACTTCAAGATTAAAAAAGAAGGTTGGGGAACTGGTTGGGTGCCTGGCAATGTAATCTTTTTTGATACCCATGCAGCCATGCATCCAGTTTGGGTAATTCGTACCGTTAAACAGTCTGAACCCACTGAGCTTACAGATCAATTTCAAATCATGCTACGCGGTGATATAGACCGAATTCTATAAATCCTATTAATTTTTGATAACCGCCTAAGGCGGTTTTTTTATGAGTAAAAGAAATGTCGAATACAGATATTAAGTGGTTTAGTTTTGGAAATACAAATGCGCCTCAACTCTCAAACTCATGGGGTTGTATGATCGATGTGCTCGATGCTTGTCTGGTCACAGGCATGGGCTCTCAATTGGTTTCAACACTGGTCGTAAAAGATGGAGTAGCAACGGCAACTTTTGGCACAAGTCATAACCTACAGCAATTCCAAGTTGTTGAGATTTCCAATGCAGATCAACAGATATTTAATGGCGAACATAAAGTTTTAGGTGTGACCTCTAACACGATTGAATTTGTCATTAATTCACCCGATACGATGGCTACAGGTACGATCTCTTGCAAATTAGCATCTTTGGGATGGAAAAAGGCATTTTCAGGCACACAAAAAGCGGTCTATAGCGCAAAAGATAGAACAGCGAATCCTTATTTTTTAAGAGTCGATAACAGTCTAGATCCTGTATATAACACCAATTATGCAAAATATGCCAAAGTGGGTATTTTAGATTCTTGCACTGGCATTGATGATTTAACTGGCAATCAAGCGCCATTCGATCCGACAAAACCCAGTCGAAACTGGACAGGAGAAGGAAATAGTAATGGATGGTTTAAATGGCGATATGCAGCCATTGCTGATGTAGCTTACTCAACATATGTATCAGAATATCAATTACCTCAAAATGGAAATCGACCTTGGGTGCTGATTGGGACAAAAGATAGCTTTTATTTAATTAATGGTTTAACTATTGGGCAAACTTTTGAAGCCCCTTATTGTTTTGGAGTAATTCAACATAAGGGATTAGCCAAGCCATTTCTTTGTGCATCCAATCATTCAGCAACATTTAATGATTACATATCTATTGGTACACCTCTTTCAAATACTGGTAGGGCAGAAGTAGCAGCAATGACAGGGTATTCAGGCGCTCTGATAAACACTCGTTATAGCCGTTTGATTAGCGGTTTTGGTAATGTTATTTCTGGTGCTGCTGCCAACTCAATCAAATCAGATCCAACTGAAGGTTATGTACTCTCACCAATATATTTCGCTGATCCAGATGGTTACATTATGGATGCATTACCATTGGTACAAGCTTGTGTGAATGATGCGACTGCAACAGCAAATTACGCAATTTTCTCTGAACCAAACAAAGCATATATCGGTTGCCGAATGCGTTCAGACACTGGTGGAACTCTAGGAATGTTATTTTTCACTATCTACGATGGAGAATAAAGCATGAAAATCCTATTTGGAGAAAGTGAATTTAGCCAAGTCGGGTCTAGACCAGCTTTTAAGATACTAAATGGTGAGTATTCACCCAAAGCATTGGCACATAAGGCGAACATTTTAATTAAAGGGATAACCACGAAATTAAACGTTCCAATTGCTTGCCCCGTACGAGCTTATAATCGAATTACGGGTGAGTTGTTAAGTCGAGCACATTCTAAAAGTGACGGCACTTATTTGCTCTTTGGTCAAAGTGATTCTAAAAGTTATGTCTTGGCTGTAGATCCAGCAGGCGAATATAACATTGCAGTACAGGATAAGGTGAGCTGATGATTGTCCCATCTATAGCAGCGAGTCTTGCACAATTGCAAGCATTGGCAACTTACATTGATCAAGGTAGCGCAAATGCTACCTTTGTTTTTTATAGTAGTGCAAAACCTGAATCTTTAGATATTGCTGCGGATAATACAACTCGCTTGGTTATCCTCACTTTGCCGAAGCCTTGTTTTAAGAAAATGAATGCAGACAGCATTGAGCTTCATCAAACTGATGCTTCAGTGGTCGTTAAAAATGGCACAGCAATATGGGCACGTTTATTCAATGGCGCAGGGAAAGCGGTTGCCGATTTTGAAGTGGGAACAGATATTAGCTTGAATAATCCCGGATTAATTCAAGGTAGCACTTTGATGTTGAACTCAATTGTGTTTAAGCCGAACGTTTAAGAGGTGAGCATGTGTCTAACTATACACCTCCCAAGATTCACCATGTCGACCTGAAATTTAAAGATCTTGCGACAGGATCTACATCATTAAATTTCGGGGCTGAGAATGCAGAAACAGCATCATTAGATGCCGTTATAAACACAGCATTCATTGCCAAAATGCAAGCTCAGACCTATGACTATAATGCGCTTTCTTCAGTTATATCGACACGCTTAGAAAGTTATATAACAGGTGTGGTGGGTGATGCTTCAACAATTGATAGTAATCTAAACACTGCATTCAATGCTGCAATTAACGCAGTCGTCATTGATCGCTTTTGCAGTCTAGTAAGCACCATACAAACCAATTTTAAATCTGAATCAAATGCTCGTTTTGATATTAATTTTAATCGTGGTGTGTTTGGTGAGAGCCTATATCCATTTCAAAGCCGGGCAAGGGTCTTAAGCAATTCAATTGGCTTAATCTGGTCAGATCCTTATATACGCGCCCATCAAAATGGGCTTCAGTATGAATTTGGTGCTACCCGAAGTATTCAGCCGTTCAATCGTTTTGACAAAGGCTTGAATCTGCATAGGGCTGTACGTGCTGTATATGAACAGGCTGTGACTTTAAGAGGTGTTACAGGCTTTGTTTGGCAAGAAAATAAATTAGCTTTCATTACTCAGAATTTAGTTTTTGAAGAATCCAAAAAACTCAAGATTCATGCAATTTTCGATTGGGTTGAATTGGTCCGAAAAAACAAGATTATTCGATACTCACATGAAGTCGCTCATGTATTTGAAAAGCGTTATCAATTCATTGCTGATCAAGGCTTAGAGTTCATAACTACAGACGCAATTCCATGGGAAAAAGCGAAATCAATTCATTATCGAAAACATGCAATTCAGCCTTGGCCAAAGCCTGAGGAAATTACACCACAGGGCTGGGATAAGAAAAGTATTAGGCTCAATTTCTGCTGCACAACTAATGAAGTCGATCGCCTTAACGCTCATTTAAATTTTGAACCTGATAAATGTTTACCTGATCCTCAGAAACCGCAAATTCCTGAAATCAGCAATAAGAATTGGTGGTATATCGTGAATGAATTATCTGTAACACGGTTAGATAATGGTGAAAATATCAATGTACTGGATGGCAATTATAGTAGCGATCGCAGCCGATGGTGTTGGTCGTATAGTTTGACCGTTCCAAATAGTGAAATCAGTAAACTTGAGCCAATCAATGCACAACCCGTGATTTTAAAAATTATGGTGAATGGGCATGAGCATCATATGCTACTTGAAAACCGTAGCAGATCTCAAAAGTTCGGTTATATCACCTATAACCTATCCGGGCGTAGTCAATCCGCATTACTTGATGCGCCATACGCCCCCACAAGAACTTATTTACAGGAGAATGAAAGAACCTCGGTACAGTTAGCGCAAGCTGAGTTGGATCGAGTGAATAATCAAGCCGAATTGAATTGGAAACTGGTTGATGCGTTGGGCTGGATTGTTCCAATCAACAGCTTAAGCTATTCCAATCAAACACCGATTGCCGTCATTAAAATGTTGGCAGAGAGTGCAGGCGGTTTCGTTTACAGTGAGAAAGCCGGCAATAAGCTCACAATCAAACCGAAGTATAAAAAAACTTTTTGGGATAACGTGATTTTAAATGATTACGATCGCTTAATTCCCGAAAGTATTGTCACGGATTTATCGACTGACTATGAGCTCTATCCAGACTATAACGGTATCACATTAAGTAATGATAGAACTGGTAACACTGGTCAAGTTAAACGTTCAGGTACTGCAGCAGATATTTTGCTTGAAACAGTGAATAACCCATTGTTTACAGTGGATAGCATGGGGGCATTTGGTAAAGCTGAGTTAGCAAAAGCAGGTATGGTTGAAACACACAGTATTGCGATGCCAAATAGTGTCGAAATCGGTGAATGTTCACCGGGTGAATTGATCGGTTTTAATGGCAGTTGGTGGGGCATTGTTGATGCTGTTTCTGTCTCATTCACTCACGCCGTTACTAATCAAGCAATTAAGGTCGAAAGGGTGAATCGAGATGAGTAATGCATTAAAACGTTTACTAAATTTACTGCCTAAGTCACCCGAATTTATTGGGACCATCACACATGAAGATCATCCTAAATATAAGGTTTTAGTGATTGATGGCAGTGGTTTAGTTCTGTGCACGAGTAATGCACGTTACACAGTCGGCACAAAAGTTTTTATCTCGAATAATGAAATCAAAAGATCTGCACCAGAGGGCACTGTGGTTCAGATAGAAGTATGAAATTAACCAAATACAGGCACCCAATCGGGTGCTTTTTTATTGCCAAAAATTAGGGGAAATACATTGAACGATCCGATTTCAATCAAAAGCTTACCATGGCTTTTTAAAATTATGGCTGCGGTAATTGGGGCAATTTTTGCACTTACTTTATCAGGAGATATAGACACTCAAGGACGTATCAAAATCACGATGGGCGTCATTATGAAATTTACTTTCAGTGTTGCTATCAGCTTATACGGTGGATCTGCATTTATTGAGTATTACGACTTAACCCACTACACACACATGGCACAGGGATTTGTCATGTTGATTTTTGCCATTTTTGGAATGCTTTGTATTGGTATTGCTTACCAGTCAGTGCAGCTACTTAAAGGCAAATCTTTTAATGAAATCATCTCTGAGGTTAAAGAGGCATTTGGAGCAATATTTAAATGAATTTTGAAAAAGCATTTGATCGATTAATTGGCCATGAAGGTGGATTTTCAACTGATCGAAATGATCCTGGTAATTGGACGGGTGGAAAAGTTGGAAAGGGGGTATTAAAAGGTACTAATTACGGAATTGCTGCCAATACATACCCAAATTTAGACCTTAAAAACTTAACCATTGAACAAGCCAAAGCAATCTATAAAAAGGATTGGTGGGATAAATTAGGGGCTGATCAATTACACCCAGCGATCGTTTTTCAATTGTGGGACTTTGCTGTAAATGCGGGGAAGAGTCGAGCAATCAAGGAGCTACAACAGTCTGTTGGTGTTCCGGATGATGGAATTATAGGACCTAAAACAATTGCTGCAGTAAATGCTAAAGATGTGAATGATGTTCTATTACTGTTGGCTTCTGAGCGTTTGAGTTTTTATACGTCCTTAAAAACTTGGGCAACTTATGGCAAAGGGTGGACTAATCGAGTCGCTGAGAATCTAAAATATGCAGCTCAAGATAATTAGTTTTTTACTTTGCTCATTTCTAACTGGTTGTACTGCCCACACTGTTAATACAAATGTGAGTGTTGGTATTTGCGTGAAAGCCCTCTGAGTGAGGGCTAATTTTTACATACCAATGTGCTTTGCCATCAATGTATTTGGGCTCATAAAATTCTTGAACAGGTACAAGACAAAACTTGCTGTACTTCCATGCATGGCGAAAACTTGGTTTCTCAGCTACAGTTTCAGTTCTCGCATTATATGTATGTGAGCTAAACTTGAAATCTTTAGCCCAACTCGGCAAAAGTCCAAACTTACCGACATCTAGATCAAAACCGCGCATAATGATTGGAGCATGGTATCCTGGATAGACATGCGATTTTAATTCTAGGTCTAACTGATCAGGCTCGACATCAAGAAAGGCGAGGGAGCTTCGGGTGGGAATTTCATAGTTTGAGCACATGTTTAACCCCCAAAATAAATCAGAAAACTTTTCGAGAATTATTCTCTAAATGAGAAATTAGTTCAGCTCCAATATTGACTATCTTGTCTATTGATTCTTGATCTAGTACAGCAAGACGCTGTTTTTTCTTAATATTATAAATTTGAGTATGCGATTTATTGAATAAAACATCTCGATCTTGTAGTTTATTGGTCTTAACAATTAATTCATTATTTTTATTAACAAATTTTTTTTCAAGACTCAATATTGTATCATCTAAAATTGTTTCTTGATAAATGACATCAAGCGATTCTGATTTAATTTTAGAACGTTTAGAAACATATCTTCGGAACAAGAAGAAACAAGCATAATTCAATGGTCCTCCATAGGGAAAAGCTAATATATTTTCTGTCAAATAGTTCAGATGTGAATTTATTTTAGCTTTCAAAATTAGAAGTTCATTTAGAGTTTTTTCATCTACTGTTTCGCCAATTTGAAATTTATTAATTTTGATAACAAATTCAATAACAAAATCATTTATTTTGATGATTTCATCAGATATTGACTTTAAAGAACGCTGTTGAGTTTGATTGTGAACCCTTTGAACAAAAACATATATAGGCACCACAACAAGGAGCTTCACAAAATCAAATGAGCTGAAGAAAGAAAATAAGCCAATAAGAATATTGGCTTTACAATCCCAAAGAAACTCTAACAATTGTTAAGCCTCATTTATATATGTTTCAATTCGCTCTTTAATTATTGGTCGTTTAGGACTTTTGATAACTAATGCATTTTTCAAAAAATCTTTAGTAAATCGGCTATTGCGGACTAAACCACCGAAAGCCTCTTCTAAAAAAGATGAACCTGCCATTGTAACACCAGTAAAATCAACAATCAGATGATTGTTTGATCCATTAGAATTTTGAATAACTTCTAAATTTGGTGTCAAAAATTTTTCACGAAAAGTTTCACCAGTATATTCTCCATCAGAAGAAAAGCGCCCAGCAGGGCGAGGATAAAAGTCTGTAGCAATGTTAATAATCATATCAGTCATGTCCATCCCCCTATTCAACTAGAGTTCGTGCTCTTGAGAAGATGAAAGAGAAACTAAGGGTAACTTCCAGAAAATAATTGTACCATTAATTTGATCTTTGAAATTAATCATTTTCTTAAATTTTTGTCCATCACTCGCCCAAATTCCTCTTCTACTATAAACCATTAAAGTAGAATTTTTGACAGTTTTACAAACTTCTAACATATCACCAAAGCCTTTACCACGATGTTTCTCATTTGTACTAGTTCTTCTAAATACACTGGCTACATCAATTAGTTGCGCATCGTCCATGCCAAAAAAGTTATTCAAATCGAAGAGGTTTTTTAATCTATTTTTCATATGATCATCAATTTTATCGGGAACGGTAGCCGGAATACTCTTTCCTAAATCAGTTATGACCAGTGAAAGACAATCAGATGAAACTTTTAATGAGACTTTCCATCCAAGGTATCTGTAATTTTTATCGTAAGCATGATTTAAAACATTACTTACTGCTTCTGAAATAGCATCATTTACTATTAAGAATGTATCATATTCTAATTTTTCAGAAAGAATATTTTCAATCTCATCATAGTCCTTGCCAAAAGTTAAATCAGTTCCTTGAAATGTATGCCAATTTGTCATTTCATGATTTGAATAACTTTCAGCTAATCCTAGGTGCGAATGTAAACCAAGTTTTGTCATCATGGCACGGACTATACTACTTTTACTCGAAGCTCTAGAGTGTATTTTTACTTTCTTATATCGCTCGATTATATGTGAAAAATATATTGTAGCTGGCGCATAAAGAGTTTCAACTTTACTGAAATCTAAATACAAAACATCATCAGTTCTAGGTGTTTGTCTATTCTGAATTTGTTTCGTTGCTTTTAATATTTTGCTTCGACAATGTTTTTCGCCCAGACTAAAAAATGGTTCAAAAATGATACTTTTATTTTTTTTAAACTCATTTTTTATATTTTCTTTCCTTGATTTTGTATATAGGTCTCTTTGGGTTGCAATAGTTTGTTTTAACAACCAATTTTTAGTAAGTTTTTTCATAAAATCTCGGAATTTCTAAAATAATTTCAAACAAGACTGTAATCATTTTGCAATGTTAATCTAAAGATAAAAAAAATGCATTTTTTTTATCTTTTATTTCAACTTTTCAATATGATATATTTCATTTAATATCGTTCCAACTATCTACAATATCTGCCCAATCTTGTAGCATATTTCTTCTTTCTTCTAAATATCTTGCATGATTATATGAAGCCCTTGTTTTATTATCATCTGCATGTGCAAGCTGCTTCTCAATCCAATCTTCATCATATCCTTTTTCATTCAGTAGTGTTGATGCTGTAGCTCTGAAATCATGTGCAGTTACTTCACCAAGCCCAATATACTCAAGCATTCTATTTAATGTTGTGGAGGCAATCATCCCAGTTTTATAGACTGAAGAAAAAACATATTCTTGGTTTCCAGTTACAACATACTGCTCTTGCAGAATTTTAAAAATTTGATCAGACATTGGAACAATATGAATTCTATTTTTCTTAGTTGTGCGCGCTTGTCCAGTACGTTTAGAAGCAATTGGGAATGTAATAGTTCTTGCTTCAAAGTCCACAAAATCCCACTGCATACGTCTTATTTCAATAGTTCTTAGCATAGAGTACAACATCGTCAACCCTGCATTTTTTACAGTTGTAGATCCTCTATAGTTTTCTAATTTACTTCTTAGATTTTTAGCTTCTTCTTTCGTCAATGGTCGAGCATGTTCAACATCCGGTCGTTGGACTGCGCCAACTACTGCAAGGGTAGGGTCGTACTCAGCCCGTAAACTGGTAATTGCATAACGCATTACAGCGCCTATAAATTTTCGATTTTGTATAGCTGTTACTTCACCAGTACCGAAATTTTTTTGTTTTTTAATACGCTTAATCGTATTTTTCATAATTGTAAGAATATCAGCAGATGAGACCTCTTTTATATCTTTGTCACCAATTACTTTGTAGACATCTTTATTCATAGAGGTGTCAAATTGATTCACATATCGCTCAGACTTTGATTTTAGATATTCATTTTTATATTCTTCTGCAATATCTTTAAATGTATTCGATGTAACTTCTACTTGAGTATTGGCTTTTTTTTCTTGAGCTGGATTTTTTCCACTTAATAAAAGTGCCTTAGCTTCATCTCTTTTCTTTCTAGCTTCTGCTAATTGAACCATTGGATATTCACCAATACCAACCATCGTTGTATTTTTTTGCCATTGGTAACGATAACGCCAATACTTTCGACCATTGGGACGAACTTCAATATATAAGCCCAGTGAATCAATAACTCGATAAATTTTATCAGTTGGCTTTAATGATTTGATTTTTGTATCGCTTAACATTGAGTACACTTTGAGAAAAATTTAGGTGTACTCAATAATGTACTCAAAGTGATGCGTTTTGTATAGTTTTTCAAGGTTTTATACAGTTTGATAAATGATTGAATTTTATAAATTATAAGATTTTAAAATTTGCTGTAGTTTTATTTAATTTGCTCAATGTTTTTTTTCGATCATTAGAAGCATATTGATACTAACCTATAGAAATTTATCAATTTATTTTGTTTGGTGATTTTGGATACCCGTTAGGTTACCCGTTTTGGCAAAAGTACCTAGTCACAGCACAAAATAAAAAAAGCCTGCTAGGTGCAGGCTATAATATCAGATTCTTGTTTAAATTCTTCCACTTTTTGCTTTACATAGGACTCATACCAGAACACATTTTTTTCCAAAATTCGATTGGACCGTTTGATATTTCCTTTGTTAATTTCAGAGTAGAACTTTTTGCTACCTTATTCTAAGTAATCCATAATAACATTAGCTCGGACATGACGATCAATTTCCATCAACCTTCCTCCTTTTCTTCTATCAATTCACCATCACAAAAGCAGCAAAACTTAAATTCATGTTCACTTGGTAAGGATTTCTCTTTCATGGCAGTACTTTAAAACGCCTGCCTATTTCAGAGTTTGGTAAAATTTGTGCAAAAAATCCAGATAATGCGCGTGAAATTGTCACTGGTGCTTTTGAAGCTGTGAGTGTTGATGAAAAAATCACACTTGAATCAACAGCTGAGGGTTAGACGGGCTATTTTTATGATTATTGCCAAGAAGCTGAAAAGCTTCAATTACAAGGTAGAACTTTAGTAATATTAGATTGGAAATTCTTTTTCTTTTTTGTAGAAAAATGGTGAATATACTTTGCCAGTTGCAGGTGAATTGGCAAGACTTGATATAAATTATATAAAACTGACAAATATCTAATTGAGAGATTGATTAATCCATTAACTGACTAGAAATATACACTGAAGCAGTTAAAAGAAATTGATGAGAAGACATTTAAGAATTTAGGGTTTTCAGTATAATGTTGCTAATTTTTTAAATAATGGAAAAAACTTAAATGAAATTAATAATTTATTTTTTAGGATTTTTATTTGTGACTAACAGTTTTGCGGGGGTAGCTCAGCCATTTGAAGATGAATACTACAGGTTGCAAACTAAGTTTATTGAGGCTCAAACTAATAGTAATGATGTTTACAGGTATCCTGACGGGAACATGGTTACCAAGGTTGAAGATAAAATTAAAATTCAAGCCGCTAGAGACTGTTTAACATGGAAAGCAGAAAGGGATTTTGATTTACATATTTTAAACAACTTTAAAGAGTATGAATCTGCAAAAGAGAAATCATTTTTTATTAATGCTAGTAAAGATGAGTGGCTAGACAATTTAAAATATTTAAATGAAAAAATAAACAATCCAGAAAATAAATGCATTTAATCTCAAATTACAGAATGCCGCTGAAAGGCGGTTTTTTTATTGCCTGTGCAAATCTCAGGCTTACAACTCCGCAAGGTGGTTATTCCTCGCCTCTTAAAATTACTGAACTCAAACTTTGC
Organism: Acinetobacter sp. WC-743; assembly: GCF_000335555.1. NCBI lineage: Bacteria > Pseudomonadati > Pseudomonadota > Gammaproteobacteria > Moraxellales > Moraxellaceae > Acinetobacter > Acinetobacter sp. WC-743. Next base: position 40,073 of record NZ_AMFQ01000010.1, read on the forward strand.
CCAAATTGGATTAATACGGCTACTGCTGACACTGCTGTTCCACCACTAATTGAGATTGCTTTTATTGTTGTTTATATTGGTTTCATCCAAAGCATTTGCTGAAAATTAAACGAATGAACTCGAAGATATTCTTCAGAACGATGAAGGTGGTCATTACTTCGTACTAGCAAATAGAGCATTTTCAATTATGGGGTTCAGACAGGATGGAAGAAAGATAAGTGATCTTCAAAATAAGCTCCTTTCTGTAGACGAAAAATACAATAAAAATGAAATTAACAAACTAATTCAAAAAGCTTATAAAGAGCCGATTAATTCGAGTGTAATGGGTAAAATGGTTATCACGTCGAATTTTATGAATGACATCGAGCAAGAATGTATGCAACAAAACCCAAATAATAATGAATAATTTTATATACTTTTAAAAATTCAAATATTAAAGCCGAGTTATCACAGTCCAGTTTTTATACTCTCGTAAGAAGACTATTCAATAGTGGTTAGTTTTTAAATAAAATATTCATAAATTTTTGCCATGTAGAATCTGGTTTAATTTGCTCTCGATATTCTAATTCCGCACATGGATTTGTAAAATAGTAACTATAGACACCTTCAGCAAACTCATTTTTACTGAGTTTCCCATTTTTATCATCATCTAATTTCTCGAATATACTTAACCGATTGGGGTCTTTTTTTGATGGTGGATCTACCCATGGCATTGGCTCTTTTAATAGATTTAGTGCAACCCACTCATTTTTTTCAAGAAGTTTATTTTTGTTTTTATCAGCAGCTTGAAAAAGCATTGCCCAATCAGGTGTTGCAGGTTCACAGCCGTAAACAAAGTTACTTGCGGTTGTACACAACATTATCAATATAAAGTGTCTTATTTTAGAAATTTGCATACAAATTCACTGTTAAAAGATGGAATCAATAATGCCAAATGTCGTTTTAGCTTACAATGAAGAAAAAATTAGCAATTTGCCCTAAACACTTTCTAAGATCATTTTTTTAAATCAATTAAAAATGGGCGTATCACATGACTGACTCAATCAAAGTGGTTTTTATTTTAAAAGATTTAGGGTGTGTTGACACTTTTAGATTAAAAAATAGCGAAGTAGTAAAATTAAATCGCCAAACCCAATTTTACTATTCGCTATGCCTCGTACCATGTTAACAGATCAACACTGGCAAAAGTTGAAAGCTATTTTGCGTAATTTATCCATTCATCTCAACTCAAATTTAAGAAATTTTATTGAAGCGATTCTTTATAGGATAAGAACTGGATGTCCTTGGCGTGACATACCCACTTGCTTTGGACAACCGAACTCTATTTTTAAACGTTTTAATCGCTGGTCAAGTAGTGGTAAGTTACTCACTATATTCAAATTATTATCACTGAATACCGATATGGAATGGCTATTCATCGATGGTTCCCATATTCGTGCTCATCAACATTCTGCGGGTATTGCTGATCAGGCAATCTCTAAAAGTGCAGGAGGAAACTCCTCCAAAATACATTTAGTTGTAGATTCAAATGGGAATCCTATTGATTTCATTATTACTGATGGAACACACATGATGTTAAGTCGCACCTGATTTAATTTCAAAACTCATTTAAATGAGGCAGAGATTGTATGTGCAGATAAAGGCTACGATTCAGAGCCATTAAGACAGCAGATTAGAGCAACTGGAACAAAAGCAATATACCTAAAAAACCAATAGCCAATCAAACAATGACCATATGGATTGGTATTTATATAAAATCAGGCACTTAGTAGAAAATATGTTTTGTAGGTTAAAGCAATTTAGAGGGATAGCCAC